>CALQOD010000001.1 GCA_943332105.1 Chitinophaga pinensis
GTAAGAACGGTTTCGTTTTTATGAGAAAACCCAAGTGCATTCATATGACCAATCAATAAGCCTTGCTTGATTCTAACTTGTCCAAAAACAGAAGAAATAGATCGATGCTCCCAATAGAAATCAGGCCACTGCTCGTATTCATAGATATACCTTTTCATTGCTAAACAGAAATAAAAAAACAAAGATACAAATTATTCACCGCAAATTTGCGGTAAATAAACTAATTATTCACCGCATGAAAACTCTATTCAGAATCTAAAAATTATACCCTAACGTAAAGATATATTCAAACGCCCAAAAGTGATGTCGCGCACGTCCTTGATAAGGCAATAAAGCAGAGGTATAATTCACGAATGAAAACTTAGCTTCGTTCTCAAAAAAGATACGATGGTGAAAATCGTAACGCAATCCTCCATCAAGTCCAATGATATAACCTGCTACGTGAAATTGATCGTCGCGACGCATATCATTGATAGTACAATCAGTTCTTGGAAACACAAAGCCACCTCCTGCTCTACCAATCAAACTTAACCAATGATTTCCATTTGCAGTATGGAAAATATCTTTACGTTTTGTTGCCATGAACATGGCGAAGTTTGCACCGTTAGTATGTTCGAATGCTAAGAATGGTTTTCCAACAATTGTATCTTGATCATATTCCTTTCCAAAATACTTCCCTCTAAACCGAACTGTTTGTCCATTGCTAACAACATACTTTGCATGGTCGTAATTAAATTCAAAGCCCCAATCGCGCTTTGCGCCACCGAAAAATCCAATACGAAAGGAGTATTGCGGAATTGATATATTAGTAGAAAAAACATCTCTGATTCCAGGACGATCTTCGGCTTTAGCATTTTCAATTACAAAATCGTAATTGCCATTCCTGCGAGTATCACTAAAATGGATGTCACTCTTTGAATACCAGTCTAAATTATACCCCCACGAAAAATACCAATTGTATTTAGCTGTATTAAATTTATATGGACTTGAAAGGGTTGCTGCATCCTGTGCAGAAAGATTATTTAAAGAACAAATAATAATAAAAAGTGCTAGTAGATTGATGCGTTTCATAAAAACAAAATTAGTTGATTCCTGCAATTAAAAAATAATTAACAGTATATTTATTGATCATCAAATTAAGCTGTATTTTTAAACCATGGAGAACTATCAGATTGCAGATTTATTAAAAGACATAGCCCGCTTAATGGAGGTTCACGGAGAGAATTCCTTTAAAATAAAATCCTATCAGAATGCCGCCTTTAAATTAGAACGCTTAACCACACCTATCTACGGATTAACGAAAGAGGAACTCGAAAACATAGATGGAATTGGAAAAAGTTTGAGTACTAAACTCGCTAACTACTTCGTTACGGGAGAAATTGAAGATTATCAAAAATTATTGAGCGAAACTCCCGAAGGGGTCTTAGATATCATGCAGGTAAAAGGAATTGGCCCTAAGAAAACCTCCATCATCTGGAAAGAAATGGGAATCGAATCATTGGGCGAATTACTCTACGCCTGCAATGAAAATCGTTTGATAGAAGTCAAAGGCTTTGGTGAAAAAACGCAACAACAAATTAAAGAAGCAGTACAGTACAAATTAGCAAGCAAAGGTTATTTCCATTTTGCAACTGCCGAACAACTTGCAGAAACTACCTTTCAAAAAATAAAAGGACTTCAAGGTACGTCTTGGAATTATTGTGGTGAATTCAGAAGAAAATGTGAAATACTTCAAAACATTGATTTAATTATAAAAAATAGTTTCGCTGATGAATTCAAAATGTTCTACCAAAAGAATAAAGAATTATCAGAACTTAAACATGATAAATCAATTATTGAATTAAAAACTTCGATTGGACTGCCGATAATCATTAAAATTGTTTCTGATAACAACTTCATTTATGAAACATGGAATCACACTGGAAACGATAAACATCTTGCCTTCTGTATCGAAAATAAATCGAACATCAATCTAACGGATTGCGTATCCGAAGAAGAAATTTACAAGAAACTTTCACTGCCCTATTATATCCCTGAATTACGCGAAGGAGTTTTAGAAGAAAAATATGCCACTGCTGAGGCGATACCGACTTTTATTGAATATTCTGATTTAAAAGGTTGCTTACATAACCATAGCACTTACAGTGACGGAATTCATTCGTTGCGGGAAATGGCGCTAGCTGCACGCGATTTAGGATTACAATATTTCGGAATTTGTGATCACTCGAAAAGTGCAGGTTATGCTAACGGACTACAAATAGAACGCGTACTTCAACAGCATCAGGAAATTGATTTGTTAAATAAAGAATTAGCGCCATTCAAAATTTTTAAAGGCATAGAAAGTGATATCCTTTCAGATGGAAGCCTTGATTACCCCGATGATATTTTAGCAACCTTCGATTTTATTGTTGCATCTGTTCATTCAGGTTTGAAGATGGACGAAGAGAAGGCTACAACTCGTTTGATTAATGCAATAAAAAATCCGCATACCACTATAATCGGACATCCAACAGGTCGTTTGTTATTAGCACGAAAAGGATATCCCATCGATCATAAAAAAATAATTGATGTCTGCGCTGAAAATAACGTGGTGATTGAACTAAATGCTCATCCCTACCGATTAGATATCGATTGGCGCTGGATAGATTACTGCATGCAGAAAAATGTAATGATTTCGATTAATCCCGATGCACACGAGACTTCTGGCCTACTCGATATGCACTATGGTGTATGTTCAGCTCATAAAGGCGGCCTAACCAAAGAATATACATTTAACGCATTTACGTTAGAAGAAATAAACAACTGGTTTCAGAAAAAGAAAAGCCGTTGATTTTATTTGAATAATTTCTTTCCGTATATTTAGAAAATAAAATTTTCACAATGCCAATTATCAATTCGGTACTTTCCTGGTTCATGATGCAACGCAATCATCAAATTGAGATGTTCATGCGTTATCCAAATGAAGTGCAAGAAGATTTATTAAAAAAATTAATTGGCTTTGCCCGACATACTGAATTCGGACAGAAATATGATTTTTCTTCAATCACAACTTCTGATGAATTTAGAAATCGTGTACCATTACAAGACTACGAATCACTCAAGCCTTATATCTTCCGATTAAAAAACGGTGAGCAGCAATTACTATGGCCATCAGAAATAAAATGGTTTGCTAAATCATCAGGAACTACATCAGACAAATCGAAATTTATTCCGGTTAGTCCTGAATCCTTAGAAGACTGTCACTACAAGGGCGGAAAAGATTTGTTGTGCATTTACTTTCACAACAATCCTGAAACAAAATTATTCGATGGTAAGTTACTTTCACTTGGAGGAAGTCATGAGATTAACGCTACCGACAGCAATTCATTTTACGGCGACTTAAGCGCTATCTTAATTGAGAATCTTCCTTTCTGGATTCAGCTGTTTCAAACGCCTGATAGAACCATTGCATTAATGGATGAGTGGGAAGCCAAAATTGAGAAGATTGCTCTGGCTACGATGAATGAAAATGTAACTAACTTAAATGGCGTACCTTCGTGGACGTTAGTATTATTAAAAAGAGTATTAGAGCTGAGTGGCAAGAATAACATTTTGGAAGTATGGCCTAACCTTGAATTGTTCGTTCATGGTGCAGTTAACTTTAGTCCATACCGCGATCAATTCAAAAAATTAATTCCTCGTGATGATATGTATTACCTCGAGACTTATAATGCGTCAGAGGGATTTTTCGGAATACAAGATCAGCGCAACTCTGATGAAATGTTATTGATGCTCGATTACGGAATTTACTACGAGTTTATTCCGATGAGCGAATGGAATAACGAAAATCCAAAGACACATACCTTAGATGAAGTACAATTAAATCAGAACTACGCAATTGTAATTACAACCAATGCCGGCTTATGGCGCTATAAAATTGGAGATACAGTTTGCTTTACCTCGTTAAGTCCGTATAGAATTAAAATCACAGGCCGCACTGCGCATTTTATCAATGCATTTGGAGAAGAATTAATAATTGATAATGCCGAAAAAGCATTGTTTGAAGCATGCATAGCTACTGGTTCCCATATCAAAGAATATACTGCTGCACCCGTTTATTTTTCAGATGATGCTTCGGGGGCGCATGAATGGTTAATTGAATTTGATGCGGCGCCAACTGATTTAAATGAATTTAGTAATAAGCTCGACGAAGCATTGAAAAAACTGAACAGTGATTACGAAGCAAAACGTTATAAAGATACAGTTTTGAATGCGCCTATAGTAAAGCCTTTGCCTGCGGGAAGTTTTTACAACTGGATGAAATCAAGAGAGAAATTAGGTGGACAGCATAAGGTACCTCGCCTATCAAACAACCGAACATTTGTAGATGAAATTATAAAACAATGTTTCAAAATTATCTAATCTCCTTTTTAATTATCTGTTTTCTGCTTTGTGGATTTGAAAGTCGTGCACAAACTGACAGCATTTTAAACGTTGTCGATTTTTCGCTAGATGGATTTGAGAATTTATATGTAGCCAAGAAAAATTCCGAGCTCCTAAAAATAAATTCGGAAGGAAAAACGCTTCGAGTGAATAGCCGTAAAGACCTTGGAATACCAACCAGTATTAATGCTGAAAACCCACTTCGCATTTTAATATTTTATCGGGAACAAGGATGGTTGATTATAGCAGATAATCAACTTGCTTTTCAATTTGAAATCGATTTAAAGCAAATAGGCTTTACAGACCCTACTCTTACTGCCAACTCGTTTGATGGGGGCATCTGGGTATTCGACCAAGGTAATGGCACCCTAAATAAAGTCATGTTAAATGCAACAGGCGTTGAACCAGTCGGAGCCATCGACTTACGTCAGATTTTATTTACGGAGTTAAATCCGCAACGCCTGATTACCGATGGAAACTACCTCGTTTTAAGTAATAATAACATCCTTTACGTACTTGATCGCTACGGTACATATATTCGTAAAATTGAACTAGATAGTGAACCTTCAAGTATTAATATTGAGGGGACCCAAGTAATTGCAACCACACCAATGAATACTTATTATTGCGATATCAGATACCTTTCAAAACCTACAAGATATGAATTGATAAGCGTTACAAACACCCGCAAATGGGCAATAACCATGAGTAAGCAATATGAATTATTGCTAAACGATATTTTAAGGATTTCCCCCTCGAAAAAATAACTTATCAACAATTTTTTGGAGAGTAGAAAATACCGATTATTTTTGAGACGAAGAGGGGATTTTCCTAAATCTAATCAATACAAAATTTTACTCCATTGGCAACACAACAAAAAGGTTTACATATTGCAATTGCAGGCAATATCGGTTCAGGAAAGACAACGCTTACTAGTTTATTAGCAAAAAATTTAAAGTGGGAACCACATTTTGAAGACGTAGACGATAATCCGTATTTAAATGATTTCTATGAGGACATGCAACGTTGGTCTTTTAACCTTCAGATTTATTTCTTAAATAGTCGCTTCAATCAAGTTCTTAATATTCGTAAATCGTCCAAGACTATTATACAGGATAGAACCATATACGAAGATGCGTACATTTTTGCGCCTAACCTACATGCAATGGGATTAATGACTACGCGTGATTTCAATAATTACATGGAGTTATTTAATTTAATGTCGACATTCATCGCGCCTCCTGATTTAATGATTTATTTGAGAGGAAGCGTTCCTGCGTTAGTGAATCAAATTCAGAAGCGCGGACGTCCTTATGAAAACTCTATTCGTTTAGATTATTTGAAGCGTTTGAACGAGCGCTACGAAGCATGGATTTCACAATACGATGCAGGTAAAATATTGATAATTGATATAGACGATATCAACTTCGCTGAAAATCCTGAGCACCTTGGAATGGTCATTAACAAGATCAATGGTGAGTTAAACGGACTGTTTTAATGACATCGAAGTAAATACATTCTTCAACGATTTAAAATAGTTCAAACCGCAGTGCGCTTGCTATGAAACACAAAATAAAAGTGCTGCTTAAGCTTATTAGCTATTATGGTGTTTGGCATGGACTAAAGCTTCAGCTGCAATTACTAACTGGGAATACCAATTCTATTAAGCTACCTTCTTTCCAACACGCTTTTTCGCTTAGAAAAAATACATCTGATAACTCAACTTTTGAGCAGGTGTTTTTGAATGATGAATACAATTTGAATTTCATTAAAGATCCCAAAGTAATTATCGACGGCGGTGCAAACGTTGGTTTGTTTGCGATTCAAATGAAAAAGCAATTTCCTGATGCGCAAATCATCAGCATAGAACCTGACCCAGAAAACTTTCAACTACTTCAAAAAAACTTGAAGCAGTACCAGCAAATTACTTTTGAAAATGCTGGTCTTTGGAATAAAGATACGCAGCTAAAAGTGTATGACAAATACAACTGTGGCAAATGGGGAATGGTAGTTGAGGAAGATTTACTTAATGGAACCATCAAAGCAATGTCAATTGATACTTTGATTGATAAATACAAAATCGACACAATTGATGTTTTGAAAATCGATATTGAGACCAGCGAAAAGCAATTGTTCTCTTCTAATTTTGAAAACTGGTTGCCAAAAACAAAAGTCATTATCATCGAGCTTCACGATCGCATGGAATCAGGTTGTGCGAAATCTTTTTTCATGGCAATTAATAAATGTTATACTAATTATACTTATTCGACGTTAGGTGAAAATATTATTATCACCAACCTAGATAAATTATAACCTTAACAACTTTAATTCCCTGAATTTTTAAATGAAAAGACCAATCATCTTATCTGTTTCTATTATTTCGATTTTAGCCTACTTACAAATATCACAAATCGAAAATGATACTTTACATTATCCAAATAATCAAAAATTAATTGATGAGCTAACTGGAGACGCCCCGTTAGATGAGGCACCCATAGAAGACAACGATTTCTATTCGGAGTATGATTGGAAAATATCAAAGAATGAAACCTCATTTATGATGACCATGAAAACGCCATTTGCAAGAGAAAAAAACGACACAACAGAAAACTTTATCGTTGCTATTTCAAAACAAAAAGGTAAAACTTTTAGCCCTAAAGTTGAATTCATCGTACCCTCGTCTATAGAAATAAATGATGGAATTGATTTGCAATTTGCACAATTCACAACCACCGATGATAAAGACACTATAATTGCTGATAGCGATGGACCAGTACATCTCGATTTAAAAAGCAATCCTAACAAAACAATTTCAGCTATCCTACCAGAAGGGAAAACAAAATCATCAAGTGGTAATGATTACGACTTTATCAAAAAATGTAGTGCATATAATCAACTGATGATTGTATTTCATTATAAAGATAGTAAGCAGAAAAGCATAATGCTTCAAATGATCACTTTTACAGAGAACTATAGGAAAATTGAATAAGTGATAATTTAAAAATGTTTTTTTATTAAAATCATCACGTTACATTTCTAATTTAATTCAAATATTTCTAAGTAATTTTTTGAACCTTACTTATTATTTATACATCAAAACTTCTTTTGATAGCTGCTATTTTTACTAAAAATAACAGCTCTTATTTTATTAACAATCAAACAATTACGCTATTTATTTTTTTGCAACTCCAATCAATGAAGTAATGTTAATAATATTTTTTTTAATAATTACGAATAATGTATTTAACAAATTATCTTTAAATAAGCGAAGATGGTTAACCGAACCACTATAAAAACTGGAGTTATCTGAAAATCCTTAAGAGTAAGAAAAACTAAAACTAAAACTAAATTAATATGGAAAAAATGGTACTATTACTATTAAGCATGCCAATCTTAATTGTCATGCCAATTATTGGCTTTATTATTTCCAAATGGTTGAATGAGGAACCCAAAGGACTTGTTAAGTATGATGTGATGTCAAATCAAGTTAGCCAAAATCCATCATGGCACTTACCAATTGTTGTTATTGGATACCTCCTTTCATTTCTAATTAATGTTTTAGTTTATAGTATTTATGCCATTTCATTTTTACTGGCAAAACTAACTGAACTTGCAAAATGGGTTTATAATAATATCATCAAGCATATCTGGAATATTATTGTTCTTATATCGACAATGATTTGGGATGTTGTGATTATGCTTGTTAATATATTTATAGAATATTTGATTAAAATACCAATTTCAATTTTAATTAAAGTCATCAATAAAGTCCCTTTCACGTTAAAATGGAGCAACTACTTAAGCACTTACAAAATAATTGCAATCAGTTCAATTTTCTCAGGATTATTAATATTCACTGGGTATCTTTTAGGTAATGACCTTATTGGTAAAATAGGCTCTCCATTTGTTTTTGCAATCGCTCTTACTTGGATTGTTGGAAAAGTTTCTTTCGGAAATAATGATAATGGAAAAAAAGCAGCATTATTTGCTTTAGGCGTAATTGGGATAATTTCAGCAATTGCCATTATTGTCTTTTCGACTAACCAACTTGATCAAATACTTAATTGGGGAGGACCTATAACAGGGATTTTATATTCACCATCAGTCTTTATAATTGTTGTAGCAATCATCCTGATACTTACAGTAGTATTTATCACTAATGCCGGTGCAATCTATATAAATCAAGAAGGGAACAATAATAATTTCAAACAAAACCTAAAAGGTGTAATTAACCAATCATTTAATCGTAGTTGGTTGTTTATATTACAACCACTACATGCATTATCAGTAAGCCTGTTTATTATTATTATACCAGCGTTCCTGCTATATATTAGTTCAAGTACTTTAAGTAAGTCTATTGTAGCGCCCACAATAAACAATAAGACTAATGCACTATTAAAAGAAAAAGATGAGTTAAAAATCAAAAGTAATCTTATTGATGACACAGAAATCACTCAAGCTGATTTTGATAAATCAATAGAAGATATCAAAAGAAAAAATAAACTTGAGATCAACATAGAAGAAAACAACAGATTGACTTCTTATTTCAATTCAATAATGAGTTCTGGAGTTTATTATAAGTTAAAACCAATAATGACTTTTAAAGCGATCGATAACAAAATAGATGCTTTAAAAGAAAATAAATCAAAAACTGAAAAAGAAAAAACTACCATGATTAAGGTAGTCCAAAACAATATACAGTCTCAGCTGAGTTATTTTGGAAGCGAAAATGAATCAATTAAAAAATTGCAAATGATGAAGCCAAGGGTTGAGAAATACTACAACACTCAGATTTCCTGTATAGATGAACAAATTGCTCAGGAGAGTTCAAATAAAAACTGGTACTCGATGACTTATTTCTTTATTATTATCGGAAGTGGATTGTTGTTTTCATTTTTATTATCGCTATTTGCCAACATTTATGCGGCTAGTGTCTTACCTGTATATGAAATGTGGAAGTCAAGCTATATAGTGAATAAGTTCTCTGAATCAAAAGCAAAAAATGAGCACCAGCCTTGGGTTGGACTAATATTACTGGGGACTATGTTTTTCATTTTGGTACTAACTGGTTCAATCAAGGGTTTTATTAAGAATAAATTAAACAATCGAAATTCAAACATTGAAAATATGCAGAATAGCGAAGTTGAAAATACAATGAACACCCCTATTGATAATAATGAATACTCGGACGCACCTGAAGTAAATACTGCTATAGAATCTTCTTACGATCAGCAAAGTGATCAGGATTATTCTTCTGAACAAGAAAAACAGGACAGTTACCTTTCCGAACCTCAAAATGATTAAGATTAATTTAGCAATGAAAAAGGAGGTTAAACAACCTCCTTTTTCATTTAAATAATTTAATTAAAGCTATTACATTTATAACAATAGCAACTTCTCGATTTCATATATTAACAGTTTTCCTTTTAAACTCACTTGTAAAATGGAATTCAACCTCTGGATGATTCTTGATCATCTGATCTAACATCCACTGTGAGTCGGCGAGATAAACTAGTAAGCCGTCTTTATCAATTGCTACTTGATGTTGTCTGAACTTTACAAATTCATCAAGCTTACTTTTATCAGAAGAGGTAACCCAGCAAGCCTTGTAAACATTCATCGCATTGAACTTACAAGAAGCACCATATTCATGTTGTAAACGATATTGAATAACTTCAAACTGAAGTTCTCCTACTGTACCTACAATTTTACGAGTGCCACCGCCCATAATAAATAACTGCGCAACACCTTCGTCCGTTAACTGCGTAATACCTTTATCCAATTGCTTTGTCTTCATCGGATCAGTATTAATCAACTCCTTGAAAATCTCAGGAGAGAAACTTGGTATACCCTGAAACATCAAATTCTCTCCCTCAGTCAGCGTATCGCCAATTTTGAAGTTACCTGAATCATACAACCCAATAACATCGCCAGGATAAGCTTCATCAATAATGCTTTTACTCTGCCCTAAGAACGTTGCAGGATTATTAAAACGCATGTCTTTATCTAAACGCACATGATGATAAAACTTACTTCGTTCAAACTTCCCACTGCATACGCGCAAGAATGCAATACGGTCGCGGTGACGAGGATCTAAGTTCGCATGAATTTTAAAAACGAATCCTGAGAATTTATTTTCCGTTGGTAACACTTCGCGCGTGTCTGATGGTCGTGTACCTGGATTAGGAGCAATCTCAATAAATGTATCTAGCATTTCTTTTACTCCGAAGTTATTTATAGCAGACCCAAAAAACACAGGAGCTATCTCCGCTGATAAATACGTGGAGCGATCAAAATCACCATAAACACCTTCGATCAAATCTACATCTTCACGAAGTTGCGTTGCATATTGCCCTGCTAACTGATCAATCATCGGATCATTCAAATCAGTAATTGCGACACCCTCTGGTTTCTTGTCACTACCCGGAGTGAAAGTATACAAGCTCTTATCAAATAAATTATAAACGCCTTTAAATGTTGAACCAACACTAATCGGCCAACTCAGCGGACGAACTTTAATTTTTAATTTCTCTTCTAACTCATCCAACAAATCAAAAGGATACTTTCCTTCACGATCCATTTTATTAACAAAAATAATTACCGGCGTGTCACGCATACGGCAAACTTCCATTAGCTTATACGTTTGCTCCTCTACTCCCTTCTGACAATCGATAACAAGAATTACAGAGTCAACAGCAGTAAGAGTACGATATGTATCCTCCGCGAAGTCTTTGTGACCAGGAGTATCCAAAAGTGTTATCAGCGTATTATTATATTCGAAATTCATTACAGAAGTCGCAACGGAGATCCCTCTTTGTCGCTCTATCTCCATAAAGTCGGAAGTTGCACTCTTTTTTATCTTATTCGACTTCACTGCACCCGCTGTCAGAATAGCACCACCAAACAAGAGGAATTTCTCTGTTAAAGTAGTTTTTCCAGCATCGGGGTGACTGATGATAGCGAAAGTTCTGCGCTTCTGAATTTCCTGATTTACACTCATACCATTAATTGAGGGGCAAATTTACAATTTGTTAGGCACAATGCCATTCAACTGCAATGATTATCTTTGAACTTCAATTTTGAACCTATGAAAAATTTATCGATTGCCTTAAATGTCGTTTTATTATTTGCCGTTGGATTTTTGTACTATAAAGTTTACAGTTCTGAAGATACTACTCCTGTTATTTCAGGTCAGGCAGCACAATCGAAAATAGTGTATGTAAATTCTGATTCGTTAATGGAAAATTATCCGTTGTATCAAACGATAAAAAAATCGATGGAGAAAAAGCGTGACAGTTTAGACTTAGTGTTTCGTCAGCGAGGAGAAACACTTCAAAAAGAAATCGAAAATTATCAGCAAACAGGTGCTATGCTTTCAGAAGGTGATCGTGCAAAGAAAGAAGAAGATTTAACTCGCAGACAACAAGCTTATGTAAGTGATCGCGATGCTACGTTAGAGAAATTATCAAAGGAAGAAGATAACATGACCGATAGCTTACATAACGAACTAATGACGTATGTGAAGTCTTTTAATAAGAAGCATGGTTATGATTTTATCTTCGGATATACACGCGGAGGTGGCATCTTGTACACGAATGATTCTTTAAATATCACCCAAGCGTTAACAAAAGGATTTAAGAAGTAATTATTTACTTACTGATTGAACAGGCAACTGACCACTTTCAATTTGCCTCACAATTTGTTCAATCATTTGATCTTGTCCTTCGGCTTCGTATTCCGTTTTAAGATTAGAACCAAACAAGCGAGCTAGTCCTTGCCAAAAGAATGCTTGCAGAGAACCACGTAGCTCTTTTACCAATGAATAACTACTGCTTCCTGTTTCACGGTCAATGAGTTTAATTAAAATCCGACCTTGCGTCAAAGTCAATTTTTTCAACTCTTGCTCGAACTGATCTTTTAACTCTCGCTCTGTCTCTTTAATAAATCTTTTCTTCTGACGTTCGTTGGTCATTGTAGCAACCTGATCGTTTATATATTTCAACTTAGTAGAAGCTAATTTTGCATAAGGATAAACACGAATTATATCACGACGTAATTTTAAATACGCTTGTTGTCGCGCAGCAGCTTCGGGAGATAAAGGAGCAACAATTTCTACTCCTACTAAATAAACAGTTGGAATCGTATCACCATTAATAATGGTTCCTAATAATTTAATTCTGCCATCAGGCATTACCGTTTGCGCTTTGCTAAATAACGAAATCGCAGCTAAAAGTAGCGTTAGAAAAATCCGATGACAACAAACAGTTTTCAATTGTGGCTGAATTTTAATTTAACCTATTCAGCTTCCATTTAGAAACGGAACCTGTATTTGTTTGTTGTGATAAAAGTGTATTTTTTTTCGCAGCCGACTTCTGTAAATGATGCGCCATCATTGCTAAAACAGTTGACTCATCATCGGTAGGGTTTTCAATTAACACTTCTGGCGTAAAATAATGCTTCACAAAATGCGTATCGAAATTTCCACTACGGAAGGCATCATGCTTCATTACAAATTTGCAGAATGCTAATGTTGTCTGACAACCTACAATCGTATATTCATCAATCGCGCGAATCATACGGTCCATTGCCTGTTCACGATTCTCACCCCAAACAACTAATTTAGCAATCATCGGATCATAATAAATCGGAATATCCATTCCCTCTTCAAATCCGTCATCTACCCGTACACCAGCGCCTTGTGGACGAACATAACGTACTAACTTTCCAATATCCGGCAAGAAATTATTGGCAGGATCTTCAGCATATACACGTACTTCTATTGAATGTCCGTTGATACTTAAATCATCTTGCGTAAATGATAACTTCTCCCCTTGCGCGACTAATATTTGCTCCTTCACTAAATCTTTTCCTGTAATCATTTCCGTTACCGGATGTTCTACCTGCAAGCGCGTATTCATCTCCAGGAAATAGAAATTTTTATTTTCATCCAAAAGAAACTCTACCGTACCCGCACCTACGTAATTACATGCTTTTGCAACCATCACCGCACACTCTCCCATGGCCTTTCTGATTTCAGGCGTAAGAACAGAACTTGGCGCTTCTTCTACTACCTTCTGATGGCGACGTTGTACCGAACATTCACGCTCAAATAAATAAACAACATTTCCATGTGAATCTCCTAATACTTGAATTTCAATATGACGAGGTGAGCCAACATAACGCTCAATAAAAACAGAACCATCGCCGAAAGCAGATTGCGCTTCACTAACTGCGCGCTGCAGATTCTCTTCAAACTGTTCTACCTTCTCTACGATACGCATTCCTTTTCCACCACCACCAGCAGATGCTTTAATTAATATCGGAAATCCAACTTGAGCAGCTACCTTTTTCGCTTCTTCCACATCCGTAATTGCATAATCGGTACCAGGCACTAAAGGAATATTATACTTTTTAGCCGCAGCTTTCGCAGATAACTTATCACCCATCATTTCCATCGACTCAGGTGAGGGACCGATAAGCGTAATATTTGCCTCACGTAAAGCACGCGCAAAAGAAGCATTCTCACTTAAAAATCCATAGCCTGGATGTATTGCTTGAGCTCCTGTTTTTTTAGCGGCATCAATAATCTTATCCATTACCAGATAACTTTGATTGGATGCTGCAGGACCGATACAAACGGCTTCATCAGCATAACGCACATGTAAAGCATCTCGGTCTGCTTCTGAATAAACAGCAACCGTTTTGATTCCCATTTCACTCGCCGAACGCATAATACGCAAGGCGATTTCTCCTCTATTCGCAATTAATATTTTCGTAAATTTCATTAAACACCAATTTGGAATTCAAAGATAATAATTATCGACTTCAAATTTCTTTAATTAGTCGTAATGAACAACTCATAATTCTGCTAATACGGATTAAATCTATTCGATGACTAAAGTTTCTTTAAAATCGCAATTAAGCCCTGCGTTTCATTTTTTGCAGAACATAAGGCCTTGGTCGCTGAGGTCCTCCAGCATTAAAATGTAATGTGTTAGGAGGAAGTTTTTCATTGATTGCATCATCATGTTGGCTAACACAGAAATATTGAAAGTGCGGGTTTAGAGTATCTAGCAATTCTTGTAATCCTGCCGTTTCGTTTTGCAGATAACAATTTGTCCAGAATACAGGAATTAAATATTGACTAACTTGCTTACCTCTTTTTAAAAATTCAGAAAAGAAGTGTTCTTCAAGATACATTCCTTAGTGATATGGAGGATATGAACATCCAGTATATTTTGGTCGGAACTTCTCAAATTTTTCAAAAAGTTCAATCTGATAATTATCAAAGTCTTGCATAAAGCGCATTACCCCAACTATCTCCTTCCCAAGTTGTTAATATTCTAAAGAAACCAGATTCTACTAAATGAGAATCTAAATCAGATACTCTTGCACAATTTTCATACATCTCTTCTAAATTAACCTCACAGATAATAAAATTGATATTATTGTTTAGCAGATTTTTTGCTCCCAAGAAAACCTCTAATTCATAACCCTGAACATCAACCACTAATACATCAAAATCCTCTGGATTCTTAATATCTTCATCTAACGTAATAATTTTGCATGTTTCTTTTTTATCGAAAACGATTTTTGGATATTGCTCTAGGTGTTTTTTGGGTTTGAGAACAGAAGAGGATTGTCCATAATTCGCGCTTTCTACATAGAGTTCTACTTCGCCAGAGATGCTCCCAACAGCTTTCTTTCTACAATCTACTGAATACCCATGAGTATCAAAAAGGACTTTAAAGCATGAATCTAACGGTTCATAAACTACAACGTTTTTTGTAATCTTGTCTAAGTAAAAAGGAATCTCTTGACCGAAATGACCGCCGACATGAATGATGCCTTTGCATTTTGGTTTAGATTTATCGAAAATGTGTCCTAATGCTCCTACCATGTTTTTAGTTCTTCGTATTTTTCTATAATTTTTTTACCAGACTCTGTTTGTGGAAGAAGGAAACCAAAAATGAAACTCTTCAATGGTTTACTATGTCCACACTCAACAAAAGAGTGGAAATGGAAAGATGAAACTGGGTGACCATCAAAAAGTATATTATCTCTAAAGATACTAAATTAATTGATCCTGTTCTTTTTAATATCGCTATTAAATCTCCACCAACCCATATTGTGATTGATTGGTTTGCTCTAGGGCGGCATGAGCCTGAGAAAAATAGTAGTAAACTGTTTTAATATCTCTATCCCAAGCATACTTATGGATGGCAAGAATATCTTTTTTAGTATAATTCGGGCGATTTACCAAATTTAAGCTTTGAGACATATCAATAAAGGGTTGTCTGTCTGCTGCAAGATCAATAATATCTTTTGGAGATATTTCTGAAAATGTTTTACAAACAGCTTTTTCTTTATCACTTAAGAAATCTAGATGTTTAACAGAACCTAAGTTATTCAAGATAGAATCCCAAACTTCAACAGTATCCTTTCCTTTTTCTTTTAGTTTTTTAGTTAAATATTTGCTTCTAAAGGTAGATTCAATTCCAGCCAATGACTTTACGAAGTAGTTGCTGAAGAAAGGCTCAATACCAAGTGATGTTTTACCCATTAAAAATGAAGTAGATTTGTCAGGGAGTTAATAAATGGCAATTACCGGATAATTTACAAATTAAATAAGTCACACGTGAAGATTATAAGAATCCATAATTCTTCACGAAGAATCAAGTAATAAACAATAATTCGGTATTAGTTTTTTATTCTAATTCAAAAAATAATAAGCGCCATTCAATATCGATGCAAATGATACCCATAACAAATATGGAATATTCAAATATCCTGCAGCTGCATCGAGTTTTCTAAAATGATGAATCATCGTAGCAATTATTGTCCACATGACAATAATCTCAGCAAGTGCCAACCCAATTAAGTGCCATTTGAAAAAGATTAAACTCCAGAAAAAATTCAAGGTCATTTGCAAAGCAAATATTCCGATTGCTTTATTACGCTCTTCCGAAACCGGCAATACCCATATTCGATAAAGCGAAATCCCCATTATCAAATAGAGGGTTGTCCACACCGGACCAAATACCCAATTAGGCGGATTAAAAGAAGGCTGTTGTAATGTTGAGTACCAACCATTGATAGAGTTAGCTGTTAGGAATCCAGAGAATCCGCCAACTACCATGGGAAGAAAAATAGCGATTATTAATTTGAGCGTTTTTGACATAAATAAAAAAGCAGTTTGTTAAAGATAACAAACTGCTTTGGAATATGATTAATAATTCAATTACGCAACCACCTTCTGAACCAACTCAGCAGCTTCTTTTAATTGAATTGCTGAATAAACTTTTAATCCACTTTCGTCGATTAATTTCTTTGCTTCTGCTGCGTTTGTTCCCTGTAAACGAACAATGATTGGAACTGGAATCTCTCCGATATTATTGTAAGCATCAACGATACCTTGTGCAACACGATCACAACGAACGATACCACCGAAAATATTTACAAAAATTGCTTTTACACTTGGATCTTTTAAGATGATACGGAATGCCTGTTCAACACGAGCTGCGTTAGCAGTACCACCCACATCTAAGAAGTTTGCAGGCTCACCACCTGATAACTTGATGATATCCATTGTAGCCATTGCTAATCCAGCACCGTTAACCATACAACCTACGTTACCATCTAGCTTCACATAATTTAAATCATGCTCGCTAGCTTCTACTTCTGTTGGATCTTCTTCTGACTTGTCGCGCATAGCAGCGTAGTCTGGATGACGGAATAAACCGTTGTCATCTAAACTAACTTTAGCATCAACAGCAATAATTTTATCGTCAGATGTTTTCAAAACAGGGTTGATTTCAAACATCGCTGAATCTGTTGCATCGTATGCTTTATATAAAGCCGCTACGAACTTGGTCATTTCTTTGAAGGCATTTCCGCTTAGTCCAAGATTGAATGCAATCTTACGCGCTTGGAATCCTTGTAATCCAACTTTAGGATCAATCTCTTCTTTGAAAATTAAGTGAGGCGTTTTTTCTGCTACTTCCTCGATGTCCATACCACCTTCTGTGGAATACATAATCATATTACGACCAGTCATACGGTTCATCAATACGCTCATGTAAAACTCTGAAGTCTCGCTTGCTCCCGGATAGTAAACATCCTGTGCAACTAAAACCTTATTTACTTTTTTACCCTGAGGACCTGTCTGCGGAGTGATTAATTGCATCCCGATAATCTGAGAAGCTTTTTCTTTTAAATCATCTAAGTTTTTAGCCAACTTTACGCCACCACCTTTTCCGCGACCACCTGCGTGAATTTGTGCTTTCACAACCCACCATTGTGTACCTGTTTGCTCGGTTAATTTTTTTGCTGCTTCCACTGCCTCTTCAGCTGTATCTGCTACAATTCCTTCCTGAATAGCAACTCCAAAACTTTTTAAAATCGACTTGCCCTGATATTCGTGTAAATTCATAATGCTTTTTTTAAGTTTCGAAATATTGATTGCGGCACAAAAGTATCAAAAAATCAAATGTAAATTTTTCGAACGGCATCATTCTAAAGCAGATTTTAAACATTTTAAAGTATTGCTTGTTATCTAACTAAATTTTAAACCATGGCATTAACAATTGGAAGCAAAGCCCCTGCAATAAAAGGAATTAATCAGTTAGGAGAAAAAATAAAACCTGCTGATCTTAAAGGCAAAAAAGTAATTCTCTATTTCTATCCCAAGGACAGCACTCCAACATGCACGATTGAATCATGCAATTTAAGAGATAACTATAAATCGTTAATTAAAGCAGGCTTTGAAGTGATTGGTGTTAGTGCCGATGATGTTAAAAGCCACGAGAAATTCGCTACTAAACAAAGTCTGCCATTTTCGTTAATAGCGGATACCGACCGTGAATTAATTGAAGCATATGAAGCATGGGGCGAAAAATCGATGTATGGCAAAAAGTACATGGGCATTATCCGTAAAACATTTGTGATTGACGAGAAAGGAAAAATAGCAGCCATCATTGAGAAAGTGGATGCAAAGAATCACGCAAAGCAAATTTTAGAAGCTCTTCAAAACGGTTGAAATCCGGATACAAACCGAAGATTGCCTGAAATATCCTCTTGAGCCATTGTTTCAGCGAAACCTAATCCGCGAAGCAAACGCTCTACTTCAACTCCGTATAATTTATTGACTTCGAACCAAAGTGAACCTCCTGGATTCAAATGTTGTTTTGCGAAGAGTGCTATTTTACGATAGAATCGAATGGGATCATCATCAGGTGCAAACAACGCTAAATGCGGTTCGTAATTCAATACCGAATTAGCCAAAGATTGTCCTTCAAACGAGGTTATATAAGGCGGATTACTTACTATTAAATCAAATTTTAATTCTGAATTGTTTTCGAATCCTTCTTCTAAAACATCTGCCCAAAATAAATTTAAATTTATAGAATGAACTTCTGCATTTTTCTTGGCGATCGCCATTGCTTCGAGCGAAATATCACATCCGTGAATCTGATTTAATTGAAAAAGCTTTGCTAACGCGATGGGAATACAACCGGAACCACAACAAATGTCAAGTACCTTTGAATCATTATCCAATTCCACCTCCTCTTTTATCAAGTAAACCAACTCTTCTGTTTCAGGACGAGGAATTAAAACGCTTTCATCAACAAAATAAGAATCGCCTGCAAACCAAGCTATGTTTGTCACATATTGCAAAGGCATTCCGCTTTGAAGTTTTTTTAAATCTGCTTGAAGAATATCAATCATATTAGCTGGAAGAGCGATATCCGATTTCAAATCGAGTTCATTTGCATTCACTGATAGTCGATCAGCTAATAAAAAACGAATTAACGTGTAACGCTCATCATCTTCTATCGATAAAAGTTGATTAGTTGCTAATTCATAAAACTCATTGAGATTCATGTTGCAAAGATGAAATAAAAATCAATGCTTAAGATACCACTTCAACTGCATTTCCTTTGTTACCTTTGCAAGCAATGAATACTAATGAGCAATACATGCAGCGTTGTCTGCAATTGGCACTAAAAGGTTTAGGAAATGTATCTCCGAATCCGATGGTAGGCTGTGTAATTGTTAATGAAAATAAAATTATTGGCGAAGGGTATCATCAACAATATGGCGAGGCGCATGCAGAGGTAAATGCGATTAATGCAGTTCATGATAAATCACTTTTGAAATCATCTACACTTTATGTTTCGTTAGAGCCGTGCAATCATTTTGGAAAGACACCTCCATGTGCTGACTTGATATTAAAGTATGAAATTCCGAATGTGGTAATTGGAATTCAAGATCCATTTGAAAAAGTAAATGGTAGCGGAATAAAAAAATTAATTGACGCAAACGTACATGTCACCACAGGAATCTTAGAAGCAGAATGTCGTGAAATCAATAAACGCTTTTTTACCTTTCAACTCGAGAAAAGACCATTCATCATTTTAAAGTGGGCACAAAGTAAAGATGGATTTATTGGAAAGAAAAATGAATCGTTGCGCATTAGCAATGAACTTACACGTGTGATTAATGATACATGGAGGACGCAAGAAGATGCCGTTTTAATTGGAGGAGAAACAGCGAGAACTGATAATCCGCATTTAACGGTGAGGAAGATTAAAGGAAGGAGCCCAATACGAATTATTCTTTCAGAAAGTGGAAATCTCTCGCCCCATTTAAATTTATGTGATGGTAAGGCTACAACAATCGTCTATTCAAAAAATAATAATAGTTATGCTAATTGTGAATCAGTTTTAATTCCTAATAAAAATAATTTACAATTTATTCTTTCAGATTTACACAAAAGAAACATTCAGAGTATTATTGTTGAAGGAGGTTCTACAATTTTAAATCAATTTGTCCAAGAAAATATTTGGGATGAAATCAGAATCTTTGAAAGTGAAAACTTACTGGAAGATGGTATCTCAGCACCAACGATTAATTCAGCAATTTCATTAACGGAACAAATCGATAATAATCAGTTAAAAATAATTTACACAAGAAAATAAATGTCGGTGTCGTTATTAATCATCATTATTATTGCTTCCCTTTTATCTGCTTTACTTTATATTATTTTAAAGTATTTCGAGAAGTTTAATGTAAATAACATTCATGGTTTAACTGCAAATTATATTACAGCATCTTTGTTCTCTTTTTTCTTCAATTATAAAACAAATATTCAACTATTTCCTCATTCATCATCGTATGCAAGTTTTGCCTTAGGAATAGGATTATTATTTATTTGCGTTTTTTATATAGCCGCATTAACAGCACAAAAATCAGGAATAGCAATCACCTCAATCGCCGGTAAAATGTCGATGGTTATTCCAATAATTTTTGGTTATTTTTTATATGGCGACCAATTAACCACCATGAGAATTGTTGGAATATTGATTGCGCTATTTGCTGTTTTTCTTAGTAGCTCCTCATCTGGAAACACATCAGAAGAACCAAAAAAGAAAAACTGGATTTTCCCCTTGCTATTATTTCTTGGCAGTGGGCTCGTAGATACTTCAATAAAAGCAGGTCAACATTATTACATGACAGAAGAAAATCAATATTTATATTTTGCTTTCCTATTTGGATCAGCTAGTATTTTTGGGATAACGCTAACAACCATCATGTATGCTAAAAACAGAATAAAAATTAAGCTTAATAGTATTATAGCAGGATTTATTTTAGGAATTGCAAACTTTTACTCCTTGTTTTTTTTAGTCAAAGCACTTTCTGATGATAAAGCAGAGAGCATGTTGATTTTTTCAATCAGCAATGTTTTAGTAGTACTCTTTTCAGCAATATTAGGCTTGATTATTTTCAAAGAAAAGCCACACAAAAAAAATCTAATTGGTTTATCACTTGCAATAGTTGCTATCATTATATTGACTTTTTAAAATGTTATTCGACGATACCTATTATTCAATAAAAGAAAATTCTACCGGCGACTTTCGCGATCGAGGAAGCAAGTTTTTAGCATTTGCTTATCCAATTAAAACCGAGGCGCGGGTAAAAGAAATTATTCAGCAATTAAAAAAAGAACATCCGCAAGCCAACCATCATTGCTATGCATTTCGACTAACACCTGACCCTACTGTTTATCGTGCATCAGACGACAGAGAGCCATCGGGAAGTGCGGGAAAACCAATCTTAGCAGCCATACAATCGCAACAATTAACGAATGTATTAGTGGTGGTTGTAAGATATTTTGGAGGAAGTTTATTGGGTGTGCCAGGACTAATCAATGCTTATCGAACAGCAGCTGCAGAAGCATTAAGCAAAGCAAAAATTATCGAACATACAATTAACGATAAATTTGAAATCACGTTTGATTTTGAAAGCATAAACGATGTGCATTCAATTATTAAATCAGAAGGCGCTATCATTACAGAACAAACCTATGAAACACCCTGTATAATTCAATTTGAATTGCGGAAAAGCAAATCAAACCAATTAACACATAAACTAAAAAACCATCCAACTTTAGCAGCCAAGGCAACTTGGAAATTTATTTAATTATGAATTACGAATTACTAAAAAAACTGTGTAGCATACATGCACCTGCAGGTGACGAAAGAAAGATGCAACACTTCTTACTAAACTATATTGAAGAATTTAAACAAAGCTGGGAAGTTACACCTGAAGTAATCTATGGTGATGACTTTCAACATTCAATTTTGCTTGTATTTGGCAAACCGCGTACTGCAGTTTTTGCTCACATCGATTCAATTGGATTTACAGCAAGGTATAATAATGAACTTGTGAAAATTGGTGGGCCAATAACTTCGGATGGATATCATTTAGTTGGTGAGGATGCTAATGGCCCTATAGAAGGAGTTTTAAAACTTGATGCTGGTTATGACTACTCTCTTGCATCAAACAGGATTGCTGAACGAGGCACTACATTTACATTTAAAGCTGAATGGAAGGAAGATGGTCAATCAGTTCAATGTTGTTATATGGACAATCGACTTGGTGTTTTTAACGCTTTAAAAATAGCAGAAACATTAAAAGATGGTGTACTAGTATTTTCTTGCTGGGAAGAGCATGGTGGCGGTTCTGTTCCTTACATTATAAAATACTTATGGGATCAATTTAAAATCAAACAAACATTAATCAGTGATATAACCTGGATTACCGATGGAGTAACTGCGGGAAACGGGGTAGTTGTTTCACTTCGCGACTCTGGTTTGCCGCGCAAAGTTTTTACTGATAAAATCAGAAATATTCTATTAAAAAACAATCATGATTTTCAATTAGAGGTAGAATCAACTGGTGGGAGTGATGGCAATGAAATTCAGAAGCAGCCCTATCCTATTGACTGGTGTTTTATTGGTGCGGCTGAATCAAATGTACATTCTCCCAATGAAAAAGTAGATAAAAAAGATATTGAAAGTATGATTGTAGCTTATCAAATTTTAATGCGAGAACTTTAAGAAAAATACAATTTCAATTTACATAATAAATTATCAGGAACCATCATTGGTTTAATTGTTTCTTTGCTGACGAATACCAAAGTTGTCGATGCTTTATTTATTAACTCGTTTTTTTCATTCAATGTTTCATATTCAAAATAAATTCGTGCTTCCGGTAATTTTGTAATCGAAGTATTGATTGTAAGAAGTTCATCATAGAAAGCAGGCTTTATGAATTTTATCTGGTAATCAAGAACGGGAAGCAAAATACCTTCAACATCTTCTAGCTCTTTATAACTCACACCTAGATTTCGTAATGCTTCAACACGGGCAACTTCAAAATACTGAGCATAATTTCCATAATAAACATAATTCATCCTATCCGTTTCAGAATACCTGACTCTAATTTGTGTTTGATGTGTGTACATAATTACAATTTCAAAGATGCGAATAAAATATTTAAGATTTTGTGTTCAAAAACATTTTAATTACGAGCAATATCGCTATTATTGCAACATAATGAACACTTTATTTAAAAAACAATTTTTACTCGGAATTACCGGAATATTTTCACTTATCCTGACTTCTTGCGCTACACATTACCATGTTAGCGATATTAAAACAAAACAATATCCTGTAAACGATTCCACTATTGCGAGTGTTGATTCCGTGGCTTATAATTACATCAGACCTTACCATGATACATTAGATAAAATCATGTCGGAAATATTGGTTTACTCAGAACAAAATATCGGTAAAGGATCACCAGAAAGTTTAATTGGAAATTTTACAACAGATGCATTACTAAATCAGACGAATTTAAAATGTGACACATTAAAAATAAAGCATGTCGATTTTGCATTTGGTAATAGCGGCGGATTAAGAATGTCGTTGCCAACTGGGGAAGTTACCTTAGGAAGAGTTTTCGAGTTAATGCCTTTTGAAAACACAATATTGATTTTAGAAATGAATCATGAAAAATTAAAATCATTGTTTAGTTATATCGTTCAACGAAAAGGAATTCCACTTGCTGGCATCAGAATTAAAATCAGCAAGACAGGTTATCAGGATGTTTTAATTAATGGAATGTCGTTCGACTCTACAAAAACCTATCGTGTTGCTACCAATGATTATTTGTCAAATGGCGGAGATGGGATGATGTTTTTAAGAGATGTGTCAAGCAAAACAGATATTGATTTAAAAGTAAGAGACAGTTATATTCGTGAAATGCGGGGATTACAACTACAAGGCAAAAAAATAAAGGTTTTTTTAGATGGAAGAGTTACAGAAATACAATAGAAAAAAATTTATTAAGCAGATTAGCTTAGCTGGAGGGGCACTAGCACTTTCAGGCATCCCTTCTGATTTACTTGCAAGTGCAGGAACCACTAAAATTACAATCCTTCACACAAACGATACGCATAGTCGTATTGATCCTTTTCCTGCTAGTGATCCAAAATTTGGCGGTATGGGAGGTGTAGCGCGTCGTATGCAAATAATTAACAAAATCCGTTCAGAAGAAAACAATGTTTTGCTGTTGGATAGCGGAGATATTTTTCAAGGCACACCCTATTTTAACTATTACGGTGGTGAGCTGGAAATAAAATTAATGAGCGCAATGAAATACGATGCTGCAACTATGGGCAATCATGATTTTGATGCAGGTATTGATGGATTTGCAAAGCAACTACCACATGCATCTTTTCCTTTTTTATGTAGCAATTATGATTTTAAAAATACAATTTTAGCAGATAAAACACAACCTTACAAAATCATAAAAAAAGGAGATATTAGAATTGGAATATTCGGTTTAGGAATAGAACTTCAAGGATTAGTGGATGAAAAATGTTATGGAAAAACAATTTACAACGACCCATTAGAAGTTGCTAATAAGATGGCTAAGCATTTAAAAGAAAATGAAAGTTGCTTAATTGTAATTTGCCTTTCGCATTTAGGCTATCGATATGATGGAAGTAAAAAAGTTTCTGATGCGGTGTTAGCTTGTCAATCTGAAAGCATTGACTTGATTTTAGGTGGACACACCCATACATTTTTAGACAAGCCCGAAGAATTTAAAAATTTAAAAAACAAAAAAGTTTTAGTTGCTCAAACAGGATTTGGCGGGATTCGCCTCGGTAGAATTGATTTTTTTATCGAAAAAAAATCAGGAAAAATTTCTCACGAAAATCGTACTGTAAAAATTTCTTAATAATCAAGGTAAGAAAAATTTTTTTTTACATTTTTTTAAACAATATTTGCAATTCAATAAAAACAATCAATCAAAATATTTCATAATATAGTAAAAAACATCGAGAAGAAGGATATGCAAAAGGAGAAAGAAAACACATTGAAGGAAAAAACTTGTGAGCAAGTATGGGAAAATTGTTTGAAATTAATCAGAGACAATGTAAACCCTCAAAACTTCAAAACTTGGTTTGAACCAATAAAACCAGTTAAACTTGATCAGCACACTCTAACCATTGAGGTACCAAGTCAATTTGTTTACGAATGGCTTGAAGAACATTATATCGGACTTTTACGCAAAATTATCAAACGAGAATTAGGAACTGAAGGCCGTTTAGAATATTCTATTTTAATGGAAAACAGTACTGCAGGTGCGAAGCCTTATACAGTTAAGTTTCCAGCTAAGAGTAACAATGGACTGAAAAATCCAGCTGTACCAATGCCTCAACAAATCAGTGGTGGCATTCGTAATCCTTTTATCATTCCAGGTCTTAAGAAAATCGATATTGATTCTCAACTTAACTCTAACTTTTCTTTTGATAATTTAATTGAAGGCGATTGCAATCGCTTAGCGCGCTCAGCAGGATTTGCAGTTGCACAAAAGCCAGGCGGCACCTCTTTCAATCCATTATTAATTTACGGAAGTAATGGTTTAGGAAAAACGCATCTTGCCAATGCCATCGGAATTGAAATAAAAAATAACTTCCCTAACAAAACAGTACTATACGTTCAAAGCGAAAAATTTATGTCGCAGTTTGTTGATGCTGTTAGAAATAATTCTTCCAACGACTTCGTTCATTTTTATCAAATGATGGATGTGTTGATTATTGATGATATTCAATTCTTCGCTGGAAAAGAAAAGACGCAAGATGTTTTCTTCCATATATTTAATCATTTACACCAAAACAACAAGCAAATCATTCTTACTTGCGATAAACCTCCTGTAGACTTACAAGGTATGGAGCAACGCTTACTATCTCGTTTTAAATGGGGATTATCAGCAGATCTACAAGTTCCGGATTTAGAAACTCGTATTGCTATCCTTCGCAGAAAAATGTATGTCGATGGTATTGAACTTCCTAACGAAATCACTGAATACATCGCATTAAGTATCACTAATAATGTTCGTGAACTGGAAGGAGCTTTAATCTCCATCATGGCACAATCATCATTGAATAAAAAGCCTATTACTTTAGAATTGGCAAAGCAGATGATTGATAAGTTTGTGAAGAATACGGTTCATGAAATCTCAATCGACTATATTCAAAAAATTGTTTGCGACTTCTTTGAATTACCTCTAGAAGTACTGAAATCTAAAACTCGTAAGCGTGAAGTTGTTCAGGCTCGCCAGTTAGCTATGTATTTCAGTAAACAATTTACCAAGTCCTCGCTATCTAATATTGGAATGCATTGCGGAGGAAAGGATCATGCTACTGTTTTACATGCCTGCAGAACGGTAAATAACCTAATAGATACTGATAAGAAATTCAAAGCACAGGTTGTTGACCTTCAAAAAAGAATTAATCTTTCAAGATAATCACAATTAAAAAAATCTGAAATGTCTCGTAATTTTTACGGGACATTTTTTTATAATTTCACGCCATGAAAATTTTGATGGTTTGCTTGGGTAATATTTGCCGTTCTCCTCTTGCCGAAGGCCTTATGATTGAGAAACTGAATAAGTATGCTATTTATTTTCAAGTTGATTCGGCTGGTACGGGAGGTTGGCATATCGGCTCGGCACCTGATAAACGATCGATAAAAATAGCCGCAGAGAACGGATTAGACATTAGTAAACAAACTTGTAGGGTAATTGTGGATGAAGATTATCAGGAATTCGATTATCTATTCGCAATGGACATTAGCATCTACCAGACATTGCGGGAACGTTCTCCAAATCCTGAACACCTGGAGAAAATAAAGCTTATTTGTGATATTAACGAAGCCTACGACGGTACCGAAATGGAAAATATGGATGTCCCCGACCCATACACCGGCGACTTAAACGATTTCAGAATTATTTACCGTATGCTCAATAATCTTTGCGAAAAATGGGCCGCCAAACTGGTTTCGAAAAAGAGATAACTTAACAAATACCTATTGATACTCTTAAAATGAATTTAAAACCTATTATTAAGCAATAAAATTTTAATGTATATTTGCCAACAATAAACAGATTTATTAAAGCATGGCATCAAATAAAAACGAAGGATTCGAAATAGACGAATCAATTGATAAGGTTGAGCATTATGTTCAGCAAAATAAAAAAAGTCTGACAATTATTGTTGTCGCTGCAGTAGGAATCGTACTTACCTATTTTGCATACACCAACTTAGTGTTAGGACCTCAGGAAGAAAAAGCACAAAATGCGATGTTCGCTGCTGAAAGATATTTTAGTCAGGACAGTTTAAAGCAATCATCAAATGGTGATGGAACATATCCAGGCTTTGAGCAAATTGCACAAGATTATGGTTCCACTAAGACAGGTAATTTAGCTAATTACTATTTAGGCATGACTTACCTTAAAAAAGGTGAATTCGAAAAAGCTATTGAAACTTTAAAAAAATATGATGCAGAAGACGATATAACAGGCGCATTAGCATTAGGTGGAATAGCAGCTGCAAATCAGGAATTAAATCGCGTTGACGAAGCGGTATCATTTTACAAGAAAGCTTCTGACTACGATGACAATAACTTCACTCGTCCTTTATTCTTATTTAAAACTGGTAGAGCTTACGAGCAACAAAAGAATTACAGTGCTGCATTGGAAGTATATAATCAAATCAAGAAAGATTATCCAACTAGCACAGAGGCTCGCGATATCGACAAATTCATCGGCCGTGCTACGGCATTATCATCAAAATAAAATATTATAATGTCGACAGCTCATCAATCGCTATCGCATCATCAAGCTCACGAAATGCCAAATGCCGAACCTTATAAGTTCGGCATTGTTGTAGCAGAATGGAATCATGTTATCACAGAATCCATGGCTCAAGGAGCTGTTAACTTTTTAAATGATGCTGGCGCTAAATCAGAAAACATTACTCGTATTAATGTTCCCGGTAGTTTTGAATTAACGGCAGGAGCATCGATGCTTGCTCAAGAAAATTATGATGCAATCATTTGTATCGGCTGTGTAATCCAAGGAGAAACAAGGCATTTCGATTTTATTTGTGGAGCTGTCGCAAATGGCATTACAAATCTTACGATCAAATACAATAAACCATTTATATTTGGAGTATTAACTACTGATAATTTAGATCAAGCCATTGATCGTTCTGGTGGTAAGCATGGCAACAAAGGGATTGAAGCCGCAGCCACAGCACTTAAGATGGTCGCATTAAAAAATAAATAACCATGAAAAAAACACACTTATTATTACTTGCTATTTTTTGTTTTTTCACCACTACCCTATCGGCGCAAAAAAAATCACCGTCTTCATCAAAAGCACCTGTCATTAAATTTTGTAATGCTTCAAGCGATACTGCAAGAACTTATAAGATGACTTTAGCTAATTTGCAGGAATGGTCTAATTCACCTAAGGTAATGGTTAAATGTAGCGATGGTAAGTCATATCAATTACATCAATTCGGCATCCAGGTTTTTGTTAAAAACCCGATGGAAATGAAAGACTTTGGACAAGGTTTAGATGGATTTCCAATTATGGCTAAAAAGTCAATTGCTAAGCTAATTTCTGGAGATACAATCATCCTAAGCAATGTAATTGGTTATGATGATAAACAATCAGAAATAAAACTTCCTGGTATAGTCATCGCCGTTACTGAGTAGTTTTTGATTGATCAATATTACATAGTAAAATAGATATCCATTTTATTTTTTGATTTTTATGGAAACCTATGGATTAATTACAGTTCGCCACCTCAAAAACGCCATTTGATACAACATGGTTATTGCCTAAAACATCTTTTATAGTACCTGAAAAAGTTCCCTTTATTTTACCAACTGAATTAGAACCTGGATTAGAAGAAAGGTCATTGGGATCTATTGAACTTATTGCAACTTGCATTGAGCCACCATTCAAAGTTGAACAAATTTCTGACATGTTATTTGGATCAAAAATCAAACTAAAATACTCTGATTGTGATAATTCTTGAACATTGTAAGTTCCAACACTAAAATTAGGAATGACAGCCGTAACTGTTATACCAACTACACCATTGGTAGCTTTTTGTAAGACAATGTTATCACCCACTGAAGTTGCCTGACCACTACTAGCTCCATTAGCTAGTTGATTTCCACTCCAAGAATAAGAAGTTCCGTCAAAATTAAAGCTAAAACTATATACTGCGGAAGCAGATCCAGTTGATACGTTTCTTGATGAATTGTCATCTTTTTTACATCCAACAAACGTAAAAATTATGAATTGAATTAATAATAGCTTTTTCATTCTAGATTTATTTTAAACAAATATAGTATTAATTATTTAAAAAATCACTTTCCATTCGGCGTAAGAAGTCGGTGTTTCGTATAATCTTAATTGCACTAATTCAAGTCCTGTAGGAATCCTTTTGATTAATCGGTCACGGATATCCAACATGATATTTTCACATGTTGGCTGATAGCTCGTTAGTAAAATCCTTGTCCAGTTTAGCTCCGACCAATTCATATTTGCATGTTCACTATTCTGACGTAAAACCAACGCATGGTCGAATGTTTCAATCACTTCACTCTTTACCCATTGCTTTATATCTGTAAAGTCAGCAATCATACCATCCAAAGGAGCGCCTCGCTGATCTAAAATTTTCCCTGAAACAGATACATGAAGAATATAAGTATGACCATGAATATGACGACATTTACCTGGATAGTTCTCCAATGCATGCGCCATATCGAATGTAAAGATTTTATTTAGCGTTACCATATCGCGTGCAAAAATGTAGATTATTCAGTTAGCTACAAAGAATACGTTTCATTATTCCATTTTCTTCCAATAGAAAACAACGTATATAAACAAATACTTAAGCAAGTACCAGGAAACACAACTAACCACCAGGCATACATAGAATCTTTACCTTCCATAATTAAAGTACCCCATGTAACCTGATCTGGCGCTACACCCCATCCTAAAAAACTTAAAGAAGCTTCAGATAATACTGCCCCACCAAATGAAAAAGAAAAAATAGAAATAATCAATGGCAAAATATTAGGTAAGATGTGCTTGATGGTTATACGCATCCTGCTTGCTCCAGACAATTGAGCTGAAGCGTAATAGTCCATACCTTGAATTCGCTTTAATTCAGATCGCATCATACGCGCTATTTCCATCCACCCAGTAATTCCTAATAACACTATAAGTATTGTAATACTATGCTCGTAAATTCCCATTATCGCTACAACAAAAAATAGTCGCGGAACCGCAGAAAACAATATTGTAAGTTGCATTTCTATTTTTTCGAAATTGATTGACAAATTATTTATCCTAAAGTATTTTAATTGCAAAAGAAAATAAAAACTAATCGATGCTACAACAACTACAAACCATTTGTAAACACTATTAAGTTCAACATTAGCAATTAGATTATAAAAAAACAAAAAGACTATAATGCAAATCATTAACTGAAAGAATGATAAATGAATACGCCCTTCATTCGAAAAAGCAGAGGTTGCTCCTATTGACATTCCAATAACAAGACTGATTAACGCAGCAAAGAAACCAATTAAAAGTGCGTATCGGGTTCCATGTATAATACCAGCTAGTACATCACATCCACGCAATGTTGTCCCTAACCAATGACGATAATGTATAGAATTGTTCTTTAAATGCTGTTGAGAAAAAGGACTTTTATAATCGGCATTATCAAAATCACTTACACCAGGACTATAAGGTATTGGTGGCATAATTATGATATCATCAGGGGCCTTTTCGTAGTTGATTCGTGATAAACAAGGGAATGAAATATGATTGGCTCTAAACAATAATAATGGATTTTGATTACTGATTAATGGAGCAGAAATAGCTATCAAAATAAAAACTAAAAATAGAGTATATCCTTTTTTCATAGTATTTATATTTTTCGAATTAAAATGCGACCATTTATTTTTTTCTGATAAAAATCTAAAACAAAAAAACTAAAAGCCGTAATTGCTCCAATGAATCCAAATAAAGTAATCAAGACAGGCACATCCTGATTTCTGGCAGAACTCATTAACAAATTTCCAATACCTGAAATAGAATAAAGTTGCTCTACTACTAATGAACCAGAAAGTAAAGCAGGAAACAATAAAAATAAAAAAGTAGAAGAAGAATAAATTGCATTCTTTAAAACCTGCTTGTAAATAATATTACGTACAGATGCACCCATCATTTTTGCTGACAATACATAATTTTTCGAGAATTCTATTTCAAATGATTGATACAATAAAATTACAAAAAAAATAATTGCACCGAAAGACAATGTATATACTGGAAGAATAAAGTAATTCCATGAATTAAAAACTGATATCAACCAGCCATCTTCACTCATACAAAAAGGAGAAAAAGAAAAATTAGAAGGCAACAAATCTAAAATTAGAGGATTAGAAAAAAAATAAATCAGAATAGCTCCAACAAAAAAAGCTGGAACGCTATAAAGGAACGTTATGGAAGCATAAATATACTTAACAATTTTTTTATCTTTTAACAAAAATAATTCGCACGATAACAAAATACTAGTAATTAAAATAAAGAACATCGACAAAAACGAAATAAGAAAAGTAATTAAAAATGGTTTTTTAAGGGCAGTCCGAACAGACTCCTTAGTATACCAAGAATTAGTATAAACTCCTCCCTCTTTATTAAACAAATCTTGACACCACACTAAAAATTGATTACTTGAATTTAAATTTATCACAGGAAACAACTGTAAAAAACGATTTTCAATTTTTATTTCTGAGATATCATTAAGCAATAATGCTGTTGTAGATTGCTTAGGTAATAATTTTTTAAACTGAGCGAAATAACTACTCAGCGAATCGAATTCTGTGGTTACCGTTAAATTACTTGCGATGCGTTGTAAACCTAAAACCTGTGAAGGCGGGACATTCCATTCTTCAAGATGAAAAGAATATAAGCTTTTATAAACCTGATACACTGATACTGGATCTCCTGTAGTACATGACCACTTAATTAAAAAATCTTTTTCTGGTGTTTCCGGAAAATATTTAAAACTATCTGGCAATGCTAAATTAGAAATCGAAAAATAAAATGCAGCCTTGCTAAATCCATATTGATGATAAAGTGAAATATAATCTGGTGAATAAACAGAAATACTATGCTGCGAAAAATTGCTATTAGTTGTTAAAGATTGCAATGGTCTATTAGACTGACAACGCATCAATAAAAATGAAAATCCAGCAACAACAAAGAAAGAAACCAAAACCAAAAAACATTTAACTAGTATTTTCATGCATTAATTATTTACAGAAGATTGCTGATGAAGCGAATTCAACTTTAATGGTGAATAAAAAATACCTGGACGTTCTGCATAAAATCTTGCATTGCTAAAACGCTTATGTAAAACACAGCGACGAACTAATCCATACATAAAAATATATGGTTGTTCATCATATATCAGCTGTTGCATTTTCAATTCTAAACTTATTTTTTTTGAGACATTTGTTTCTTTAGCAATACAGAATATCAAACTATCAGAAGACGTGTTACCAAAACCTGAATAATTATTGCCATTTCCAGCATACGAAGCTGTGGACCATAGCTGACTATAATCTTCTGGTAAAGATGAAGTGTTCCAAGACCCCATAGCTAAATCGAAATCATGAGTGGTTAACTTCTCAAGCCATGTTGGATAATCATAAGAAACTAAATTTATTTTTATTCCAGCGCGCATCATACCCTCTGCAATTACCATAGCCATTTCTTTCCAATCAGGTATTGTATTTAGATAAGCTAATTCTAGCACTAAAGGAGTTGGTTTATTATTAATTAATTTCTCACGAACACCATCCTTGTTACTATCAACCCATCCACTTTTATTCAATAATTCATTTGCTTTTGTAATATCAAAAGGTATAAGAACTAGATCATTATTGCATTCCTTTTTCAAAGGAGCAACGGGACCAGCAACGCGTTTATTAATTCCCTTATTTACTACTTTAATCATATTATCTATTTGGGATGAATAAGCAAGTGCTTTTCGAACATTCAAATCATTCAATATCATTGGATGCTTCAAACCATCAGGCTGTGTATTTAGCGCGATATAAGTATAACCATAAGTATCTATGAATTTGCTATTATAATTTTTATTAAAGAGTTTGTTTTGTTGTAATTCGAGAAGTAATCGAGTTGGAAATGCACCAGATGCATCATACAACTGAGTTAAAAAACTTGCTTTTTGTACAGCTGGATCTTGCGAAATACGAAATATAATTTTTTCAGGAAAAGCCTTAGTAGTATTGTCAACAGTAGCACTAGTCCAATGATTTTGTTTTTTAATGATTGAAATAAACTGTCCTCGCTCCCATCGTTCTAATTTATACGGTCCCATTCCTGAAATAAACGAAGGATTAGCACACATATCATCACTATTAAACTGATTCGCCCATTTTATAAGTTGTGCATTTTTTTCCTGAAGAAAAGATTTATTATTTAGTTGATGAAATGAAACATCATGAAGTGTATTATTAAAATCATATTTGCTTTCTTGAAGAATTGCATAATCGCACCACATAGGCAAATTATATTCAGAAGCATTCTTAAAAAGGATAGCAAATTTGAGATTATTTAAGGAGTCAATAATTACGTCTTCTACATTATCAAAAAAGAATTTATTTGAAATATTATTTGTTAACTGACATTTAGAGGCTTTAATAGTAAAAGACACATCACTTGCATTCACTTGAGCACCGTTATCCCATCTAACACCTTTTTTAATTTGAAAAGTGAGTGCATTTGAATTATTTGATTGCATTGGCATAGATTCACAAATGCCTGGAGATATATTTCCATTTTGCAAATCTGTTTTTATTAATGCCCCATGCAAGTACATAAGAACCTCATCACGAATTTGAGATGAGCCATTTGTTGGATGAAGGTTATCTGGATCCGCCAATATTTGAACATTTACGACATTAGAATCAGACCATGAGGGATCCCATTGAGTGGCATCCTGTAAATTATAACTTAGGGAAGAACCACTTACGCTGCTAGTCAAGATACTCCTTTTGGACTCGCACGAAGAAATAAAAACTATCACACTGAAATAGTTAAACCCAAAAAGCAGAATAGATTTTATGTGGTGGTGCATTTAACAAATATAAAATTTAACCTTAAAAAATCTGTAAGAATAAAATTAAAATAAATTTTGGAGAAGAGTATTTACTTCTTACCTTTGCAGCCCCACATAAGGTGAGGTGCCTGAGTGGCCGAAAGGAACAGTTTGCTAAACTGTCGTACGGGTAACTGTACCGCGGGTTCGAATCCCGCCCTCACCGCCAGGTTCAATTAAAATAGTACATCGTTCTAGAAATATTACAGTTTAGATATCATTCGGGGTGTAGCGTAGCCCGGTATCGCGCCACATTTGGGATGTGGAGGTCGTAGGTTCGAATCCTGCCACCCCGACAAATTTTGTTCTTCGACATTTGATTTTTTAATCCATTTTCAGTTTGTCGTTTTTTTCTTGTAAAGAACTCTGAAATTACCGGTTCCGTAGCTCAACTGGATAGAGCAACTGCCTTCTAAGCAGTAGGTTCCGCGTTCGAGCCGCGGCGGGACCACTTTTACAACGATTTCAAAAGACTATTTTTCTCGTTTAACCCATCCAAATCCTACTTTAAAATATTAATTCATTTTTAAATAACTAATTATTATTTAGATTAAATCATTTTTCTAACTTCACGCTTCCAAAATTGCTATAAAATAAATACCATGAAAAAACCTCTACAAAAACTAATCAATCTTGTTGTTTTCATTGCTATTATGACATCATTTGTCAGCAATAAAGCAAATGCCCAAGTAATCAAAACAGAAAGTTTTGATGGTAACACTTTTCAACCTATTGGTTGGTCATTAGATCCAATCATCGGAAATCCGATTTGGGTTAGAAGAACAAACGGACCCAGTGGAAATCAAACGTTAATTATGCCTCATACAGGTGCTGCAATGGCTAGATTTTCCATTACATTAACGCAAACAGGAACACAGCAGGCTTTAATTACTCCGGTAATCGATTACTCTCAAACAAATGGAGCTACCCCTACTTTCAGCATGTATATGTATCGTGATAGTTTATCAACTGCTGGCGATAGTATCACTGTTATGGTAAACACATCTCCTTCTGTTGCAGGTGCGACTCGTTTAGGAGCGGTTGCTAGAAGCCGTTATTTTAATTTACCAAATAATGAATTAAACAACGGATGGTATTTGTATTCATTCAATATCCCTTCAAACTTTAACACGAATACCAACTATATCATTTTAAATGGTACTAGTCAAGGTGGAAGTAATATGTTTGTTGACGATGTTCAATGGGATGAATACCCTACTCAATGTGCTGGGCAACCATCAGCAGGTACAATCGCTTCAACAGCTTCTTTAATTTGCGGTGGTAGCGGTTCAGCTGACTTAGCCATCAGTGGTGGTTCTGCAGGATTTGCCGGCATCACTTATCAATGGGAATCTACTACAGATTCTGTAAACGGACCATGGACAGCTTTCGCAACTTCTAATAATACAGTTAACACAGGAACATTAACAGCAACTACTTTTTTCCGTTGTTATGTTGGATGCACTATTTCAGGATTAATAGATAGTGCTTATTACACAATCACTGTGAACCCTAATCCAAATCCAACGGTATCTACAACACCCAACAGTCCTATTACGGCTTGTGCTGGTAATACCGTAACAATTACTGCTAATGGTGCAGATACGTATTCATGGTCGCCAGCTACAGGATTAAACACAACAACAGGAAGTATCGTTATTGCAACTCCAACCGCTCCTACTACTTACACAATTATAGGTACAGATGCTTTTGGATGTACTGGTACGCGTAATGTTACAGTTAATATATCTAACCCTCCAGCCTTTACATTATTTGCAAACAGAACATCTGTATGTGATGGTGATACAACCTTGCTAAGAGCATTTACTCAAGGTGGTGGATTTGGAACTCAATATGCTTGGAGCACAGGTGCAACAGGAAATGCAACGGTCGTTACCGTTAACGGACCCACAACTTATACAGTTGTTGCTACTAACCAAGCAGGTTGTTCAAGGACGGATAGCATTGCTATTAATGTTGTGCCCGGAGTAAATCCAAACTTCGTATTTACTGCAAACAATCAGGTTGTTACTTTTGCTGATAGTTCAAATGGTGCTATTAGCTGGTTATGGTTATTTGGTGATGGTAATGCATCTTTCTCTCAAAACCCAACTTACAGCTTCTCTGCTTCAGGAACATATAATGTTACATTAATCGTTTCTAACGGAGTTTGTAGTGCAGATACAATTGTAAAAACAATCACGGTTCAACTAACAGGTTTAGAAAGCAATGCCGCTTCAATCGGAATGAATATCTTCCCTAACCCAGTTGCCAATACTGCTACAATTCAGTTTGCATCTCACGAGTCGACAGCTATAATTTCTGTTGTTAATACTATCGGACAAGTAGTTTATTCAAAACAAGTTGCTTCTGCAAATGGAAACAAATTCAATGAGACAATCGACTTTAGTCAATTTGCAAACGGAATTTATTCTGTTAAAGTTTTAACAGCTTCTGAAACCGGAGTAATGCAAATTGTAAAATAATACACTAATTTTTTTTAGTTAAAATCCCCGCCAACAGCGGGGATTTTTTTTAGAATTAATTTGTTGATTTCTTATTCGAGACAATAGCACAGGAACCTTTTTTTAGAATACATTCGATTATTATATTCAATAATATGTCGAATAATAAAACTGCAAAAAACACCAGCAGCAATTTAGATAGTTTTAAAATAGAAAAACTCTTTGGTGTAATAATCTTCCTAGTCTCATTCATTTTTTATTGGAATGCCATTCCGAATGAAACAGCATTGGATGATGTTATGGTTTTAACCAATAACCAATTTGTTCTGCAAGGAATAGAGGGGATTCCGGATATTTTAAAACATGAAAGTTTTTATGGCGCAACGGGTAAAATCAGCTCACAGTTAAGCTGGCGCTATCGTCCATTATCACTGATTGTTTTTGCAATTGAACATGAACTATTTGGAAACAATTGGTCAGCCTACCACTTTATTAATATATTACTCTATGCACTTCTGTGCTTCGCTATTTATAATTTCATAAAACGACATATTTTCCCAGATGCTATTTTTATTGCATTCTGTGCAGCTTTAATTTTTACTGTCCATCCAATGCATACGGAAGTTGTTGCGAACATTAAAAGCCTTGATGAGATACTCGCATTACTCTTTTCAGTATTGTTTTTAAATAGCTTTTTAAATTATAATCAAATCAAAAACATAAAATCAATTGCCGTTACAATTATCTTTTTAATATTAGCGCTCTTATCAAAGGAAAGCTCCGCAACTTTATTAGTAATTGCTCCTTTAGCAATGTTGGTTTTTACAAAAGATGCTATTAAAGATATTATTCTGAAATCAATACCGTTATTGTTTACTGTATTGCTTTTTACTTTTATCAGAATGAACATTAGTGATATCCCTGCAACAAAAGTGGACATCATGAACGATCCTTATTTGCTTGCTACAACGCATGAAAAATTTGCGACCATTAGTTTAATATTAGGCAAGTATATTGGTCTCTTAATAGCACCGATAAATCAATGTATCGAATACGGCTACAACCAAATTCCTTATGTAACCTTTTCAAATATCTTAAGCATAACATCCTTAGCTTTTCACGTCGCTGTATTTATTTTTTCAATTACTCAATTGATAAAAAGAAAACCAATTGGATTTGCAACTTTGAGTTACCTAATTTCAATTATTATCCTATCTAATATTCTTATTAATATTGGTCCACCAATGGCCGATCGATTTTTGTTTATGCCTAGTTTTTTCTTTGTAATCATTATTGCCATTTTATTTGAATCACTACAATCAAGAATTAATAAGTCCTACATTAATTACGCATCCTTATCACTTTTAACATGCTTTGTTTTATTTTCATTTGTAAAAGTGTATGCGAGAAATAAAGATTGGAAAAACAACGAAACACTTTACAAAGCCGACATAATAAAATCACCCAATAGTGTCAGAATGCTAACCTATCATGCAGGCATGCTTATTAATCAAACAGATTCTATTCAAGACTCGTTGACCAAATCGAATAAACTTAAAACAGCTATTAATAATTTCGAGAAGGCATATTCAATCTATAAATCATATGCTAACATGTATCAAAATTGGGGATTATCCTATTATAGAATCAACAATATTGATAGTGCTGAATGGGCATGGAATAGGTTAAAACAATTGAAGCCCGACAGTAAGTTTGTACCGATGAATGATACATTATTAGCTACAACACGCTTTAACATCTGGAATAAAAAATATGAAGAAGCCTTACCTCGTCAAAACTATGCTGAACTACTTCCGCTTTATCGCAATGCGATTAGTTATTATGATGTAATGCCAGGTTCTTGGGTATTAATTGGTAAACTCTATTTTGTAAACAACAAAAAAGATAGCGCTACTTGGGCATGGAACGAATGTCTTAAAAGAGATCCAGGAAATGTAGAAGCAAAAAAATTATTAGCTAATCCAGTGTGGTAATAAAAAAGGGGAACTTAATATTTAAGCTCCCCTTTTTTTTAATATTTATTAAATCAATTATTCAACTACTAAACGTTGAACTCCGATTTTCTGATTGTTTTGTTCTAATTGTACCATGTAAATTCCTTTTGATAAACCAAGGTCGTTGACCATAATTACGTTAACTCCATTTGCAATTTGAGTATTTACAAATGAATTAACCACTTTTCCTGTTACAGTCATAACACTTACTCTTACAGGCTCAGCATTACCTGTTGTGAATTGTAAATTGAAAGCACCTTTAGAAGGATTTGGAGATAAAGAGAAATTAGTATTTGAATTAATTGAATTAAATCCAGTCGAATTTCCTACACGTAAAGAGATTGATAAGTCAGATTGGAATACCTGTGAATTATATTCTTCAGTAACACGAATACCAATTACGTAAGGAGCTGTTCTTGCTTGAGCAGCAGTTGGTGTCCATGATAAGGTACCACCAGCACAAGAAGCTGCGTTGATTGGTGTGAAGACAGCAGGGTTATTTGATAATAATAAAGCCTCACCAGCACCTGATAATCTTAAGTTTTGACCATCTAAATCAATTACAGAAACAGTTAAGTTAAATGGAGCTCCTGGAGCAACAGTATAGTTTTTTGAGTTATAAGGGAACGTATTTGAGTTCACACTTACGTTAGCAGGACGATTTGAGCTAGGTACAACAATGATTTGCATATCACGAGTGATTTCGCCAATCTGTACTCCGTTTCTGTATTCCTTCACACGAAGAGAAACCTGGAAGTTTCCTAACGTATTTGGTAAGAACGTAATTTCACCTGTTAAAGGATCCATGTTGAAAGGAAATAATGAATCAGATGGAGGTAATGAATAACCTAAAACCTGAGCACCATTCATTGATAATGGAATATCCAACGACCATGCGATAGAGTCCCCATCTGCATCGAATGGTAATGGATTGTAATAGAAAGGAACGCTATCCTGAGCTAATACAATTGGAGGATTTAAAAACACTGGTGAAGAGTTCATCGTATCTACTAAGAAATTAGTGTAGAAATAATGTGACTCACCACTAGGCTGAGCCATGTTTAAGATAGCAGCATTACGGCAGCACTCTTCATAGTGAATTGCCCAATTCCCTGTGTTCGGGAAAGTAACATCTGTTTCATAAACATACTCCTCAACTCCTGGTACTAAAACAGTAACCAATGAATCATAAGGAATAGTCGTTGTAAAATTAGCGCCACTTGTTGAGTCAACAAAATAAATCATTGCTAATGTACCAATAGGAATACCCGTCATATCGCGGTATGCAGTGTACTTTAAATGATAATCCATTCCGCTGATATGCGAAATAGTAATTTGACCTCCCATCATGTGAGAAGCGAATGTGCCTGTTGTAAAGGTGAAACAAGCAACTAATACGAGTAATAGTTTTTTCATAATGTTTTAGGTTAATGCGTATTACAAATATTATAATAATTTATGAATAACACAAAGTCTTTTAATTAAATATGAATATAAATTCAATTTAACTATTGAGCCACAACCAAAATATATCAAATTAGTTCTCTATTTTAGGGCATTGAATGAATAACCAAAATAATGAGCCTTAACCGATTTTTACGAATTACCTTATCAATTATAACAATATCACTGGTCGATTTTTCTTTTTCGAATGCTCAATCCTATCTCTATAATTTCGATTCAGGAACGAATGAAGGATGGGTCTCGTATACACAAAGTGGTTCTTCCTGGGAGCGCGGGACACCAACAGCTTCTGGATTTCAGCCTGCTTTTACAGCCCCTAATTGCTGGGGCATCGATTTAGACTCTGGCTATCGAGGTAACACTATTGCTTACCTGACATCACCAATGATGCAAATAAGTAATCTAACTGACCCGTATTTATCGTTTCGTCAATTTCGTTATATGCCTTTTGGTTTTGATGGTTTTCATCTTGAATACTCAACAAATGGCACTACCTGGCAACGATTAACCAACGGATTATATGCCGATAATTGGTACAACACCACCTCTGTTTTTACAACAGCACTACCTGGATTTACTGGGACCTCTAATGGATGGCAACAATCAGGAATACATTTGAATTATATCGGACATATTGATAGTCTTAAAGTGCGTTTCGTTTTTAATAGTTATATTTTTGGTAGTGCTCAACCCGGAGTATTAATAGATCAAATTAGCTTGACACAAAGTACAATTGCGCACAACGACTTATCTACTTTTTTAATTTTAAGTCCAAGCAATACCGGAAACAACCAACCCATTGATGTTGTAATATTCAACAATTCATCTGTTACCGTGGACACATTTACCGTTGGATATATTTATAACAATGTAACTACCACTTCTATTGTGGCAAAAACAATTGCGCCAGGCAACACTGACATTGTTCAGCTAGGTACGGGAAACTTTACAAATAACAATACCAACTTTTGCGTGTTTGCAAGAGGACGCAACGATTATAATTATTCTAATGACACGCTATGTATTAACCTTCAAGGTTCATTCCCAGGCGATCTGTCCATTCTTTCCGTTTCTATTCCAAGTACTTCATACACTATAGGTACAAATACAGGAAATATTGCTATAACGGTTACGAACATGGGCAATACCGCCATCAGTAGTTTTGTTTTAGGGTATAAACTTAACGGAGTAACTTACTACCCAACACCATTATCAGGAACAACTATTAACCCTGGTGCATTTTTTACATTTTACCTGCCTGGATTTACGATAACGCAAGCAACCAATCAGCTTTGTGCATTTTGTCAGATGGCAGGAGATATTAATGCAACGAATGATACATTGTGTATTGGCGTATCGGGAAACACCCCTCAGATTTTAAATTTTTATGACGACTTTGAATCGGGTGCGACTTTATGGTACGCCGACAATTCCCAATCAATAGGAACCAATTGGGAATTAGGATTTCCACAGTATAATATAACGTCTGGTGTTCATTCTGGAAGCAATGCGTGGGATATTAACCTAACAACTCCTTATGCGTCATATGCAAATGCTTATTTATACTCGCCATACTTTGATTTATCAAACACTGTGCACCCAAAACTGGAATTCTGGCAAAATAGAAATAGCGAATTAAACTGGGATGGGCTAAGATTAGAAGTTGATTATGGAACAGGATGGAATATACTAGGATATTATGGTGATTTTAATGCAACCAACTGGTACACGAATCCATCATTAAATTCATCTCAACTGCCGGGATGGGATGGTAACTCTGTAAGCTGGCAAAATTCAACCTATAAACTAGATGTATTTTCAAATCAAAGTTCAGTTCAATTCCGCTATGTATTTACTTCTGACGTGAGCATTGAAACAGATGGCGTATCGATTGATGATTTTAGTATTAAACAATCTTCACAATATGATGGTGCATTAATCCAATCATCTAATTTCGATACCCTACTTGCAGGATACAGTTATCCAGTTAGTGTGTATTTACAAAATCAAGGAATAATTAATATTTCGAACCTCTCAATTCAATACCAATTAAACAATTCACCTGTAGTAAATCAAAACTGGAATGGCAATCTGCCGCTTGATTCAATTGCTTTAGTTGCGCTTCCGAATTTTACACCAGTGGGTGGTTGGAACATTCTTACCATTTATATTAACTGGCCGCTCGATCTTGATCAGCAAAACAATTCAATCACGTTATATTTTTATGCCACATACGAAAACGACGCTGCATTATTGTCCTTTACATCTCCTCAAAACAATATAGGCCAAGGAACCCCTACTCCTGTTCAGGTAGTGTTACAAAATCAAGGAAGCTTTCCGTTAACCAATGTTGCAATAAAGTATACTAACAATAACGGAGTACCGCTAAACTATAATTGGTCTGGAAATCTACCAAAGGATTCTACCACTTTAGTCACACTACAATCTTTCATTCCTGTTGGCGGAACTAATAATTTAAAGGCCTATATCGATTGGTCTTTGGATGCAATTAATAGCAACGATACAATTAACTTAAGTGCATTTGCCATTGTTACCGCTAACCTAACTTACTCCTACGATTTTGAAAATGGTGATCAAGGCTGGTATGATAGTTCATTCACTAATTATACACAATGGGAATTAGGCAATCCGACTTTTACCCCAACTAACTTTTCTCATTCAGGAACTAATTGCTGGGATATTAATTTGAATACTCCTTACTTTAATGTTGCCTATGCCCATCTTTATTCTCCTTTGTTTATAATTTCAAATTACACAAAAGTGAATATTGATTTTTGGTTGAACTATTCAACGGAATATGCTACAGACGGAACTTATTTAGAGTATTCTTTAGATGGCAGCTCTTGGGAATCGCTTGGCACCATCAACGATCCTAATGGAACAAACTGGTATAACACTACTATGTTTGGTAATAATTTTGGCTGGACAGGCAACTCTAGCGGATGGAAAAACTGTAGTTATTCGTTCAGTAATCTAACGGGTGCCAATATCCTACAATTAAAATTTGTATTTAAAAGCGATATTAACTTAACCGCAGCTGGAATTTCACTTGATGATATTACACTTCAAGGTGTAGTTGGATTGAATGAAAATACAGATGCTTCGAAGTACTTACTCTTCCCTAATCCATCGAATCAAAATTGTCATGTTGCATTTCCTTATACAACACAAAAAATTTATATTATGGATGCGAATGGAAAATCAGTTGTTCAACACACAACTCATAATGAAACATCACGAAATATAAGCACAGCTAATTTTTCAGAAGGATTTTATCTGATTCGATTTGTTAATACGAATGGAACATATTCAACTAGAAAACTACAAGTCATTCATTAGTGCGCAATTATCAACTTAGTGGTATAGTTGAATTGATTTCCTTTCAGATTGATTAAATAAATTCCGGATGGATAATTACTGCAATCAATACTGAATGCTTGATCTCCTTTTTGCAATAAAACTTCTTTGCGTAAAACAATTTGTCCGGTAATATCAGTTACAATCAAACCTGCAACAGCATTCATAGTAGAAAGCAATTTAATGTCTGATTTATTATTTGCAGGATTAGGATAAACAATCATTGCAATTCCAATCGATTTAATTTCATTTACCTGAACTGTCACAGCTGCAATACCAGAAATATTTTCACAACCATTGCTATCTGTTACAGCAACAGTGTAATTACCAAGCTGTGTAAAGCTGTAAGATTTTGCATTCGCTCCCGGAATAATACTTCCATTAAAATACCATTGATAACCCAATCCTGTTTGCAACGACACTAACGAATCAGGATAAATGGTAATTGAATTTCCACTAGAAGGAGCTACAACTTCAATGTATGAATTATACGTAATCGAATCCATTCCATTAGCATTTGTAACAACTAAACTTACGGGATATAAACCGGCACTTGAATAATTTACCGAAGGATTATTTGCTGTTGAAGTTACAGGCACTCCACCCATAAAATACCATTGCTGCGATGAAGGTGCGCCTGTAGATTGATTAATATAAGTAACATTATTTCCTTCGCAAATCTTTTTACTTGAAGAAACAAATGATGCAATTGGTGATACAATAGATGTCGGTTCTAAAATTATATTATCGAGGTATAAGCAATTGCCATAATGTCCGCGATTTTGAAATACAATTTTTAACTCTCCTTGACTTAGGTACGCCGTTAAATCTACAGAGTCTGTTCGCCACTGATTTGAACCTGGAATATAAAATGCAGCGGTATCCGCAGATGTAGCAAGATCCGTATATCCTTTCACATAAACTTGCTGATAAGATGCGCCACAATCCGAAGAAACCAAAACAGCCAATGTATCATAATAATCCTGGCTATAACGCGCATACGCTAAATCAAACTTTAATAGAGCACTTTGCAAACCTGATGTATTAAATCGAGGCGCTATTAATTCATCTCTTTTACCAGTCACATCATTACCATAATTATCAAAATAAATCGAATTCTGACTTAACCCATATCCACCAGCGTTACCGGTCAAGGTCCACTCTATTCCATCTTCACCATCGTCAAAAATATTCCAATCATATGGCAACAAATTTTCAAATCCTTCCGACATAGAAAATGCCTGAGAAGTTGTAACATGAATATAACCCTGACGAACAACCGTATTATTACCTGAAGTTCCATACGCAATCATAGAAACTAAATAATCGCCAGACTGCGAATAAATAACTGTTGGATTGTTAGTTGTTGATGTTGAAGGATTGCCTCCTTGAAAATACCATTGAACAGCGTATGCGCCATAGCTAATATTGGTAAATTGAACTTGCTCGTTTTCGCAAATATTTTTTTTATCCGACATAAAATCAGCTACAGGGGTTTCATCTTTATTCAGTGGAGATTCCCATACACCTTTTCCATAAAACGACACTCTTAATTTTGAAAGACCAGTACCATCCTCATAAATCATTAAATCATGAATCTGCGCAATGGAAGGTAATCCGCCAGAATAATTCAACCAGCTATTCATCGAAGCATTTCGATAATATACTCCCGCTGCATTTGCAATATAAATGGCTTCATTAGTACTGCTGTAATCATTGATTACATTTATCACATTTAATCCCGGATAATTACTTGTAATATTCGTCCATGTTTGTCCGCGGTTAATTGATTTATAAATTCTTGAATTACATGTTACATAAACGATATTCGTATCACTCTTTACAACCTCTATTGAACCTGCCACATTAGTTGCATAAGGCAACGTAAAAATAGAAATTGTAGGATTAGCCGACTTCGCATCTTCAATACGATAGACTCTTGCATTATCTGTTACCACATAAACGACATCAGACTTTAACGGATTTACTTTTATTCCTCGAATGGTATGTCCTAATGCAGCAACTACACTCCATGAAATTGATCCGTTGTAAATGTTTGATGAAACACATAACGTATCGCGACCAGCGTAAGCGGTATTAGTATCAGAAGGACAAAATGAAATGCGTGTATTACCATCACACTGAACTGGTAAATTAATAGACACACTTCCGCCCACTGGAACTAATCGTCTTCTTTGATTTTCACTTAAGTAATAAACGTAGTTATTATGCGTATAATCAAAATCACATTGTGCTCCCCAGTCGCCACCGCGATTACATTTCCAGGAATTTAATGAATGAAACAACTCTCCGTTATCTTGTGTTCCGATACTCACTAAATCTTCTCGCGTTTTACTTTGTGCCGCATGATAAATTTCTGTTGCATTGATTCCATCACTCTTCGGCGACCAGAATGAACCACCATTAGTACTCAACCAAACCCCACCATCATTCGCCTCCCAAAGTTGACTATGATCAAACGGATTCACTAAGATGTGATGCATATCCGTATGCAGGTTAGCATACCATTGCGTTAGTTGTGTCCAATTAACGCCACCATCTGTCGACTTCCATACAACATGTGATGCTACATATACTGTATTCGGATCATCGGGATCAACACAGCAAGTAAAATTGTAATTCCCTTGCCCGCCACCGTTAGCATCATAACCAGTTAAACTCTGACTCGGATTATGATATACAGTCGTAAATGAATTTCCACCATCAGTTGATTTAAAAATGGTTCCTTCATCACAGTTCATAGCCACGTAAACGATGTTTGAATCTGCAGGACTAACACCAAAGCGTATACCCTGACCACCATTACTTCCCGGAGGAGTTAAACCATTTGATAACTGCACCCATGAATCACCTCTATCGTCTGATTTAAAAACTTCATCATAGGTTGATGCATAAATCGTATTAGTTCCCGTATTCGTCTTCCAAACCATATCAGTAAATTGGCCACCTACTCGCTTACATATCCACGACTGACCACCATCAGTAGTTTTCCAAATACCATTATTAGTTGCAGCAATTAATGACAGATGGTCATTAGGATCCATTAATAATTCAACGGCCATTCTATTTCCAATAGATGAATTGATTAACGTCCATGTAGCACCCGCATTGATTGATTTGTAAACTCCATAACTTGTTCCGTAATAATTCGGATCTCCTGTTCCCAAATAAATAACACTATCATTCGTATAATCGATACAAACAGAAGCACACTGTGCATTGGGTAACACATCAGTCCCCATAACATTCCATGTCGCGCCATTATTCTCACTTTTATACAAACCACCCGAAGCGGTGGTAGTGTACATGATTGATGAATCAGATGGATGAAATTTAATTTGCGTACAACGACCAATTCCATGAATTTGTCCACTGACATTCGTTGGAAATGCGATTGGACCTGTGCACGTCCAGTTACCTGCGATCTGCGCATGTGAATATCCAGCAAAAACCAGAAAGAGTATTAATAAAACGATTTTCGATTTCGCGCTCATGGTCTTGCCTCCTTCCATAATTTTAATTGTTGTGTTGGATACAAAATAGAACCATCGGATTGTACAAAAGGTAACATTGTTATTTTCCAATGCTCGAAGCGCTTACATTCGAAGCGATACTTTTCGTATTTATGTTCTTTATCGAACCCAAAAAAACGTTCAATCCAATTTGATTTTTCCTTTTTCTCTTTTTCGGATGCCCCTTTCATTCCCATTGTCTCTTCTTCTTCCAACGGAATAGTTTTTCCTTTCCAGAAGGCGCCATAAGCCTTTTGCACTTCAAAATAATTGGATGTTGAATCATCCATCATGGTTATCCAATAAGGATGTTTGGAGTAATTTAAGTTTGTCGACTGTGAACTTCCATGAATAGAAATCAAACAGCCAACAAACAATAATACTAGAAATCGCATTGATATTTTTTTTCAAAAATAAGATTTAAACCGATGATTTAGTATTTACTGCAAAAAAGAAAAGTCCTAAGAAAAACTCTTAGGACTTTAAAATTGTATTCTAAATTATTACCCACCAAAAACTTTCTTCAACAAATCACTTGTTCTAGCAATAGGATCTTTTCTGATTTGTAACTCTTCTTCGGCCACCTTAACAAACAATCCATCAATGGCCTTTTCAGTGGCATATTGTACTAAATCGGGATTGACCTTTTCTACAAATGGAATCTTATTGTATTTTGTAATGACCAGTTCCCAGTTTTTGGTCGCCCCTACTTTATCTAAAGAAGTTTTAATAATTGGCTTGAATGCTTCGACAAGCATCGCTCTCGATTTCGCTTTAAGGTATTCTGTTCCTGCATTATCTGCACCCTTCACAATATTGATAGCATCAGTAATTGTCATTTCAGAAATGACTTTAATAAAAATATCTTTTGCTGATGAGCCCGCATCTTCGGCAGCGCGATTTACCGACAAAATCACATCATCACATTCTTTATTTAAACCAATGCCACGCAATTTATCTTCTATCTTTTTTGCATCCGGAGGAAAAGGGATTTTTATTTTAGGATTAGCAAAATAACCATCCAGTTTTGATATCGTTTCAGAACCGCTGATAGCACCTTTGCTTAATGCTTCTTTCAACGCTTTACCTGCTTCTTCATCCGTAAACCCTTTAGGAATTGTTGGTAAAGCCAGCTTTTTCTCCGCTTTCTTTTTTAAGTCGTTGAAATTTTGTGCTGATGAAGCAGCAACTATAAAAAAGAAGGAAAATGAGAGTGCTATTATTTTCATGTTTTGCTTTTATAAATAAACGTAAGAATTACAATATTAATATATAACTGCGAAAATAAACAGTTTTTCGCCATTTACTTCAATAAAAAAGGGACTTACGTCCCTGAATTTTTACAAATATGATTTTAAAAAATCATTACTTCTATTAGTTTTTAATTTACGCAATGCCGCTTCCTTAATTTGTCGTACGCGCTCCCTAGTTAATTGCACTTTTATACTGATCTCATCCAAAGACATACTATGAGAATTTCCTATTCCGAAGAACATTTTAATAACTTGGATTTCTTTTGGAGACAATATCCTCAAATAGCGATTTACATCTTCTAACATTGAATCTTGCATCATACCTGTATCTGTATTCTCTGAATCATTGCCTTCTAAAATATCTAACAAAGTGCCACTATCATCGCCACTATCAAGTGGTGCATCAAAAGAAACCGGTTTAGCAGATACTCGCATTACATCGGCAATGTGATTTATTGAAAAATTCAGAACATTTGCTAACTCTTCAGCACTTGGCTCTCGCTGAAAATCCTGCTCTAACTTTGAAAACGACTTTCTTACTTTGTTTAGTGTTCCAATTTGGTTTAACGGCAATCTTACCAATCTTGATTGTTCAGCAATCGCCTGTAAAATACTTTGGCGAATCCACCAAACTGCATAGGAAATAAATTTAAATCCTTTAGTTTCATCAAAACGCTGGGCTGCTTTAATCAAGCCTAAATTCCCTTCATTAATCAAATCGGGTAAGCTTAACCCTTGATTTTGATATTGCTTTGAAACTGAAACAACAAAACGAAGGTTGGCCCTTGTTAGTTTATTTAGTGCTTCTGTATCGCCTGCCCTTATTTTTTTTGCTAAAAACACTTCCTCCTGAGGCGTAACCATTTCCTCTTTACTGATATCGTGCAAATACATTTCTAAACTTGCACTTTCCCTATTGGTAATTGATTGGGTGATTTTTAGTTGTCTCATGGTAAGGATATGTTTAGGGTTAAATTCATTCTGTAGAAAACTCCTCTGCAACTATCGACTATCAGTTAGTGCTTAACGATAAATTAAAGTTGCAACAGCTTTCAAAAGAGTTGTGAAGGATAATATTTTAACGATTATTAAAATACAATGATCAAACTTCATTTACATCCAATATAACACACTAATCTGCGTTTTTGTTTTGATAATTTGAATACCTTCGTTGTAATGAAAAAATGCATAATCATTTGTTTGTCAATTTTTCTTATTCCTCTCATTGGATTTGCACAGAAAAACAACAATAAAAGCGTCCAATTAATTCAATTTTCAGGAGTGGTAGTTAGCAATGATTCCTTGCAGCCAATCCCCTATGCGGCAGTTACAATTCATAAATCAGGCCGTGGCACAATCACCGATTTTTATGGATTCTTTTCTTTTGTTGCTAAAAAGGGTGATACTATCGATTTTCACTATGTTGGGTATAAACCAACGATGTATATTATCCCAGATACATTAAAGGAATCTAGATACTCATTAATCCAAGTAATGAATAGGGATACAATTTTATTGAAAGAAGCTATTGTTTACCCTTGGCCGTCAAAAGAAGATTTTAAGCGTGCTTTTCTGGAATTAAAAATTCCAGACGATGATTTAAAAAGAGCAGAGAAAAACATACAGCTTGCTGAAATAAAAACAATTCAAGAGCAAGTACCTTATGATGGTGCAATAAACTATCAGTACCAACTACAACAGCAACAATCCAAGCTGTACAGTGCAGGTCAATACCCAAAAAACAATTTATTTAATCCGATTGCTTGGGCAGCATTTATTAAGGCATGGAAAGACGGCAACTTAAAAAAGAAAGACGATCCAAAGATTGATGATTAACAAAATGTCTCGTTTACAATTAATTTATACAAGGTTTATTTTTGTCTTGCTATTAGCTTTATGCAATAACGCATATTGCCAGGAAGGTATAATTAAAGGTATTGTAAGCGACTCACTTAAAAAACCAATTGAGGCCTGCAACGTTTCAATTGAAGGCGAAACTATTGGTACAATTACGGATAGACGCGGTCGGTATGAATTAAAGATAACACCTTATCGAGATTTAACAATAGTATATAGCTTTTTAGGATTTACGACTCAGAAATATAAAGTAAAGTTAACTCCAGGCGAAATAAAAGAGTTGAATATACAACTAGCTACATCTGTAAAACTACTTGGACCAGTTAATGTATCAGGAGAAAGAAGTAGAGATCTTTTAATGACTCCCATACAGCCAAAAACACTTGAAATGATGCCAAGTGTGAGCGGTAATTTTGAAGGTTCATTAAAAACATTTCCTGGGGTAGTTTCGAATAACGAATTAACTTCTACTTACTCCGTTCGCGGTGGATCATTTGATGAGAATTTAATCTATGTAAATGATATTGAGATTTACAGACCATTTCTAACACGCAGCGGACAACAAGAAGGTCTTAGCTTTATAAATTCTGATCTGATTGCCAATATCAATTTTAGTTCTGGTGGCTTTAATGCAACTTACAGCGATAAACTTTCGTCTGTTTTAGATATTGAATATCGAAAACCTGAAGCATTTGCAGGTTCAGCATATGTAAGTTTTTTAGGCGCGGGATTTCATCTCGAAGGAATTTCAAAAAACGAAAAATTTAGCTGGCTCACAGGATTTAGGCAGAAATCAAATCAGTTTTTATTGAAAAATTTAGATACGAAAGGCGAATACAAACCCTCCTTCACCGATTTTCAATCATTGTTAAATTACAAGTTTACTGATAAAACATCGCTTTCATTCTTAGGAAATATATCTATCAATGATTATCGTGTTGTCCCTTCAACAAGACAAACAGAATTTGGGAATATTAATGAAGCTTTGAAATTTACCGTTTACTTTGATGGACAAGAACAAGATGCTTATTCTACTTCGCAAAGTGCAATTACATTAAATCATCGTGTGAATGACCATTTGAATTTGAAATTTATTGGTGCAGGATTCATTTCTAAAGAAAAAGAGTTTTTTGATATTCTGGGTGAATATTTTATTGATGAATTAGACAAAGATTTAGGTTCTTCGAACTTTGGTAATGTTGCATACAACAAAGGGATTGGCGCTTTTTTAGATCATTCGCGCAATGAACTAAAAGCTAATGTTACAAGCTTCGAGCATAAAGGAAGTTTTATTCAATCTAAATATAATTTCAAGTGGGGAGTAAAAGCTCAGCATGAATCAATAACAGATAATATTGATGAATGGCAATATCGTGACTCTGCTGATTTCTCTATTGTGCATCCGCAGGATAATCCAGGTCAGCCGGTAACTTTTCCACAGCAAATTGTATTAAACAATGTTATAAAGAATAAGATAAATTTAAATTCAAATCGCTTTAACGGATTTATAAGTTCTACTTGGCAGCTGGATACATGCATTACATTGGTAGCTGGTGTCAGAGCTACTTATTGGGACTTCAACAAAGAATTAAATATTAGTCCACGCGCCTCAATTGAATATAAACCTAAAGGCAATAAATTTTTAAAATTAAGAGCGGCATCAGGTATATATTATCAACCTCCATTTTATCGTGAATTGCGTGGGCTAGATGGACAGATTAATCCAACTATTAAAGCACAGCAGTCGATACATTTTATTGTTGGAGGTGATTATCAGTTTTTATCTTGGGGACGAGAGTTTAAGTTGACAGCTGAAGCTTATTATAAAAAAATGAATAATCTAATTCCATATAAACTCGACAATACGCGCATTCGTTATCTAGCAAAAAACAATGCCGACGGATATGCCACAGGGTTAGACCTTCGAGTAAACGGTGAGTTTGTAAGCGGAATTGAAAGCTGGGCATCGTTATCATTCTTAAAAACAGAAGAAAACTTAAATGATGATGGTTATTATAAGTATTACAATTCAGAAGGTGATTTAATTGTTCCGGGATATACATATAACAATGTAGCAATAGACAGTCAGTTTGTCACTCCGGGCAACATTCCTCGTCCTACTGATCAGCGCGTAACGTTCAGCTTGTTCTTTCAGGACTACTTACCAAAATCGCCAAGTGTTCGGATGCACATGACGTTAGTATTTGGTACTGGATTACCATTTGGCCCACCGGGAAATGATCGCTATAAGGATATATTAAGAGCTCCTAGTTACCGAAGAGTGGATATTGGATTTTCAAAAATCATTATTGACGAAGACAAGCCGAATACAAGTCGCTTGAAAGTTGTGAGCAAGTTAAAATCATTATCCTTAAGCTTAGAAGTTTTCAATTTACTTCAAGTTAGCAATACGGTATCTTACACTTGGATTACAGATGTAACAGGACGGCAATATGGAATTCCAAACTACTTAACCTCTCGCTTGCTAAACTTAAAAATGCAGGCTAAATTTTAATAGGATGTCGAATAAAAATAAAGGCAAATCGGGATTAGTCTATTCTACAAATCCGAATTTTCAATATCAGGAAGAAAACAAGTCAAAAGATACATTACCGCCTCAGCAACAATCATTGAAAATATGGTTGGAACGAAAAGGAGGTGGAAAAATGGTGACGGCAGTAAAAGGTTTTGTTGGCAGCGATGATGATTTACAAGCTTTAGGAAAAATGCTAAAGAGCAAATGTGGTGTGGGTGGCACTGCCAAAGATGGAGAAGTTCTGATACAAGGAGACCACCGTGAGAAAGCACTTGCATTACTAATACAAAATGGTTATCAGGCAAAGAAAGCAGGTGGATAATTTATTTTAAAACTACCTGATAGAAATTATACTGTTGGAGATCTTCGTTATTTTTTATTGTAGAAAAACAAAAAGAATTTTTAGAAATCCACGATAGCGATTCAATATGTTGCTTCTTCAAGTTGATTATAGTTGATAAATCCAGACAATAAGAGTGATATTTAGTTGCCACTTTTATAATATGCAATTCAGCTTCCTCGTCCTCGTAAAATGCATTTGAAAAACTAAGAATATACTCGTTTGTTTTGTTTGGTAAATAAGCCTGACTTCCCTCATCATAAGAAGATAAATCCTGAATCATTTTTCCAGATTTCAAATCAATTAAATTAGTTGTTGCGTAAGCCCCACTGATATCAACATTACTAACTATTACAAGATCTAATTTTGAAATCATCCCCCAATACGCTGGTAGCACACCATTAAAAATCGTTGTGTCACTTTTAATAAATTGTTCCTCACCTACACGCTCTTGCGAAGAAAATAAATAATGAAAGTTTTTTCCATTTATTACTAGTTGTGAATCTGAAATAATATTCACAAACTGTTTATTGACTATTGTATCAACAAAAAAATCCGCAGTAATCATTAAGGAATTGTAATGAGCAGAATCAATTGAAAAAATAGAAAACGATTTATTATTTGATTCCATCATCTCATCATGATCAATATCCAAATCGATTAATAGTGGCTCGTTATTAAAAACACAGGAAGTATCTAACGATAAAATTCGATTTTGAGCAAGAACATTAAATCCAAGAGAAAAGAAAAACGCAAATAGAATAAGAAACTTATTTCTGCGCATCATTAATAATCTGCTGATAGTATCTTTCATAAATCGGCATAATATTATGAATGTCGAATGCCTTTGCTTGCTTTAAAGCAGCCTGACGAAATTCGGCCAACTTTTTATCATCCGTTAAAATAGCAAGTGCATTTGCGGCCATATCATCTACATCGCCTACATTACTCATAAATCCAGTTACACCATTGATATTAAGCTCAGGCATACCACCTGAATTGGATGATATAACAGGCACCTGACAAGCCATTGCTTCTAATGCTGCTAAACCAAAACTTTCGGTCTCAGAAGGCATCACAAATAAATCTGCGATGGACAAAACCTCTTCAACCATTTCCTGTTTTCCTAAAAAACGAACATCCTGATAAAATCCTTTATCACGGGTCATTTCTTCAATTTTATGTCGCTCAGGTCCATCACCAATCATAATTAATTTTGCAGGAATCTTTGCTCGTATGCGGTCAAAAACTTCAACAACATCCTGCACTCTTTTCACTTTTCGAAAATTAGAAGTATGTACAATTAATTTTTCGTTATCCGGAGTTATTGCTTTTCTAAAATGATCTTTTCTTGATTTAGCGAATCTCTTAAGATCAATAAAGTTGGGAATCACTTCAATATCCTTATTGATTTTGAAGTTTGCATAAGTATCTTTTTTCAAACTTTCAGAAACCGCAGTAACACCATCAGAATGATTTATTGCAAAGGTAACAACAGGCTCATAGCTTGAATCTTTTCCTACCAGAGTAATATCCGTTCCATGCAAAGTAGTTACAATTGGAAGATATAGTCCGTGAGTTTTTAAAATCTGCTGCGCCATATAAGCAACCGATGCATGCGGAATTGCATAATGCACATGCAGAATATCTAATTTTTCATGCAATGCCACATCCACTAACTTGCTTGTCAATGCTGATTCAAAGGGTATATAATCGAAAAGTGCGTAAGGAGTTGCTGTAACTTCATGATAAAAAACATTTTCCATAAAACCATCTAGTCTAACGGGCTGGCTATAGGTAATAAAATGAATGCGATGACCTTTATCGGCAAGAGCTTTACCTAATTCTGTAGCCACTACACCACTACCACCAAAAGTAGGATAACAAATAATTCCAATATTCATAAAACAAAGTTACGGATTTATGCGAGAAAAATAACACAAGAAAAGTACAATGAAGCTGTATCGAAATTATTTCTTAAATCCATTATAGAAAATCTCCATAATATCTGTTCTCACATTTTTCTTAGCCAACAAATTATTTTCGGCATCCGGATAAACTCTATTTGATAAAAAGACAAATAGAAAATCATTTTTAGGATCTGCCCAAACACATGTTCCTGTAAAACCGGTATGCCCAAAAGTTAATTCAGAAGCACTGTGAGCTGCAGGACTAGACTTCTCTTTATTCATTTCAGGTTTATCAAAAATCAACCCTCTGCGATTTGAAGTGTTAGGTGCAGCTTGTGAAGTAAATCGCTGAATGGTTTCTTTACGCAAATAGCGCTTACCATCATATACACCTCCATTCAAAAACATCTTAAAAATAATTGCTAATGATTCTGCATTTGAAAACAAACCAGCATGGCCAGCAACACCTCCCATCATTGCAGCAGCAGGATCATGTACTGTACCGCGAACAACACAATGACGAAATTCTTTATCATTTTCTGTAGGAGCTATAGTATTAATATCTGATTTCAATCCGGCATTGAACTGTACTTTCCATAAGCCCATTGGCTCATAAAATAATTTCGTAACGTAATTATCGATTGTTTCCCCTGTGATGCGTTCAATAACTTTCTGAAGCATAATCATACTTAAATCAGAATACACCATTGACCCCGGTGCCTTTATTTCCGACTCTATTATCTGATTCCAAATTTCTAATTTGTAATTATCCTCAATAAATAAATTGTCTGCTACTTTAGTAGTAAAACCTTCACTCTTTTCTGATTTAAAAATACAAGTATCCAAACCGTATTCACGAACTGTATTCTTCCAAAAAGGAATGAATGGCTGCAATCCAGCTTCGTGCATCATTAATTGACGAATAGTAATATCCTTTTTATTAGATTTCTTTAACTCGGGAAGATACTTACTAACTTTTGCTTCAAGATCAAGTTTGTTTTTATCATACAAATGCATTGCACATAAACTTGTAGAGGCTACCTTAGTAATTGAAGCAATATCGTATAAATCGCTATTAGAAACCGCATGTGTACTATCATAAGTAAAATAACCAAACGATTTATCAAAAACCACTTTATTGCCTACTGCAAATAATATCTGGCAGCCAGGAGTAATTTTATTTTGAATTGCACTGTTAATTATACTATCTACCTTATTAAAAATGTCTGAATTAACTTTTAAAGCTTCGGGATATGTATAACTAAAAATTTCATTTGTTTTTGTTTTTATTCCATCGCCGATACAAACATTATCACCGATAGAAACAGAAATATGTCCATAGAATGAGCTCGCACCAAAAATTTTTTGTGCCGTTAACCTCAAAGGGTAATAAGTATCTTCAAAGCCCTCTACTAATGCTTTTACATGATCTATCTTTTTTAATTTTGACAATACATAGGCATTACCAAATACACATAAAATAGAATTATGCTCTTTGTTGAATTTCTCTACTGCATCCAAAATATCTAAAGATAAATTGTAATTTTTATTAGCATGAATCGTAGTATTGTGAATACTCACAATTACCTTATCGTAATCTTTTAGCTTAACTATTAAGTTATCTAATTCTTTTTTTGATATATCCCGTTGAAAAGCATAGCAATCTATTTTAGCATATTTTGAAAGTTCCTTTTGAAAAATATTGTTTAATGTATCATTTAAAACCACAGATGCTATTTTTGGGTTTTCATGTATCAAGATTGGAAGAAAGTGATTTTCATTTTTCAATAATGTTATTGAACTATCGTAAAGGGCATATGCCATATATTCAGAGCTGCCATTATTTAGGTCATTATCAATATTATTGATATCAATAGGTAAATAATTATTTAAACCGCTCCAATATTTCGCCATTAGTATTTTACCAACTTTATAATTTAAGTCATCAACAGTTATTGAACTATCTTCTAGCGCCTTTTTAATGCATTCTATTCCTTTATCGATATTATCGGAATACAACAAAACATCATTACCCGCTTTGAAAGCCATGAGCTCCAATTCGCCAGGAGCAAAGTAATCTGCCACTCCTTTCATATTTAAAGCATCAGTAAATATTAATCCATTAAACCCTTCTTTACCTTTCAACAGGCTATCAACAATCAAAGGAGATAAGCTACAAGCCTTTTTTCCGTTTGAATCTAACGCCGGAACATATAAATGCGCCACCATAACAGAAGAAACTCCTGATTTAATTAACTGACGAAAAGGATAAAGCTCAACAGAATCTAACTGCAATGAGTCGGCAGTTACAACCGGTAATTCAAAATGAGAATCAGCACTAGTATTTCCATGCCCTGGAAAATGCTTAGCGCATGCAAGCACATGCTCAAACTGCATACCTTGCATATATTCTAATCCGAATTGTGTTACCTCTTCTTTTCGTTCTCCAAATGAACGATTACAAATTATAGGATTAGCAGGATTTGTATTAATATCGACAGAAGGTGCGAAATTGATTTGAATTCCTAATCGTTTGCAATTTTGTGCAATAGACTTACCCATTAAATAAGCTAATCTAGGATTGCCAGATGCTGCTAATGTCATTTGACGAGGATATCTAACGGTACTGTCTAAACGCATATTCAGACCCCACTCACCATCAATACCAATCATCAAAGGGATTCTAGAATTAGCATTTAAGGTATTAGTTAAAATTGCCTGGCGATATGGTGTGCCTTTAAAAAATATTACACCTCCCAACTTATAAGAATTTACTTTATCCGTAATTTCTCTTTCGTAGTTTGCATCTTTATTTGAAAAAACATTAATCATGAAAAGCTGTCCAATTTTTTCTTCTGTTGACATAGTAGCCAAAATCGAATCTGACCAATGCTTACTTTCAACACTATAAAAGGCAGGAACGTACTTTACACTTTGAGCAAATGAACTTTTAAGTGATAAAATCAGAAAGCAAACAAAAATAATCTTTAGCTTCAATTTAAGATTTATGAAATAATTTTACAAAAAACAATCACTACTAATTAAATCCATTTATCATACTCCTTCCACTATTTGCTTTGAACGAAGAAGCTTATATTCCTCTCTGCAATTATTACAATAAAACCAATCACTTGTAAATATTGTAGCCTCTTCTCTTCCACAGCTATCACATTTACGAATGGCTTCAGTTCGATGGTAATGCATCTTACTTACATGATCGTCGAGATGGATAGAAGGATAGTCAAACAAATTAATTTCATCCATTAATCGATGGTGTACAGGATGAAATCCATTGTTACCCTTCACATCTACAAGCACAACTCTTTTTCCAATAGCACGAAGTTGTTTTATTAATGGCTGATAATCGATGTCGCCAGCTAGAATGCAAGCGATATCAAACGATGAATTTTGAAAGGCCAATGACAAGGCAGTGGTAGCTAAGCCTACTTCTAAACAATTCTCTCTGCGCCCAAGCACTTCTTTATTTTTAAAATCATATTCATAGATTTCGGTATTGTAATTACATCTCTTCGCAAGCATCTCATAAAACTGACGTTCTCGAATATTATCATGACCTAGCTTATTAATAGCGATTGTTCCAAAATAATAGGTACGAACTAAATCAATTTTCAAATCAGCAACTTGTCCTAATTGATCCTGAACAATTTTTGGAAGTGTGCGATAGTCTAGTTCAAAATCTGGGTCTTCGCACAAGCTCAATAAATAGGGACGAACATGGTACAACCAACCACCATCAATAAATAGCATTGCTTTCATAACAATTGTAAAATTAAAATTTGATTAGATATGTTTAAAAAAATCATCCGATAGTCATCAACAAGTTTTTAAACATTATACGGCCACCTGAAAATCCCTTAAAGCATCATTTAAAGATGTCTTTTGATCAGTACTTTCTTTTCGTTGACCAATAATAATCGCACATGGAACTTGATAATCTCCAGCAGGAAATGATTTAGTATAAGAACCAGGTATTACAACTGAACGGGCAGGAACTCGCCCTTTATATTCAACTGGGGATGTCCCAGTTACATCGATTATTTTAGTTGACATTGTAAGCACAACATTAGCTCCTAGAACCGCCTCTTTCTCTATTCGAACGCCTTCAACGACAATGGAACGAGATCCGAGAAAACATCCATCTTCAACAATAACGGGTGCTGCCTGAACTGGCTCGAGTACACCTCCTATTCCTACGCCCCCGCTTAAATGTACATTCTTTCCGATCTGAGCGCATGAACCAACTGTGGCCCATGTATCCACCATTGTTCCCGCATCTACATAAGCACCAATATTTACATAAGATGGCATCAAAATTACACCTGGCGATAAATAACTTCCATGACGTGCAATCGCATGTGGAACAACACGAACACCCAATTCAGCATATTTATTTTTTATCGGAATCTTATCATAAAATTCGAACGGCCCAACCTCAATTGTTTCCATTTTCATTATTGGGAAATACATAATCACTGCCTTTTTAATCCAATCATTTACTTGCCAGCCATCCTGAACAGGCTCTGCTACTCGAATTTTTCCATCGTTGAGTAAAGCAACAACGCTTTTAATTGCATCTTGTGTTTCTTGCTGCTGTAACAATTCGCGGTTACTCCATGCCTGCTCAATTATTTCGTTTAATTCTTTCATATTGATTATTTACTAAAGTGGCACAAAGTTATAAATAAGAACAGAACTTATTACATTTGCGGCATGGGAAGAATTCTGGCAATTGATTACGGAACCAAGAAGTCGGGAATAGCCGTTACTGACCCACTTCGAATAGTAGCCAGCCCACTGGACACCATTCCTACTCATATACTGTTTGAGTTCCTCAAAAAATATATTACTACTGAAGTGGTAGATAGTATCGTTGTTGGCGATCCAAGACGATTGAATGGTGAAATGTCAGAGACAACTCATCTAACAAATCAATTCGTTAATAAATTAAAAAAAGAAATTCCCTTAATTAAAATAGTGCGCATAGATGAACGCTTTACTTCAAAGATTGCAGAAAGAACCATTGCTGCTATGGGCTTACCTAAAATGAAACGTCAAAATAAAATGCTAATTGACAAAGTGAGTGCTACTATTATATTACAAGACTACTTAAGCACCTTAACAATATAATTATTATGATTTACCCTATTGTTGCATACGGCGATCCAGTTTTAAGAAAAGTAGCAGCACCTATCAGTGTCGACTATCCGAAATTGAACGAGATAATTCAAAATATGTTTGATACCATGAAGCGCAGCTCTGGTATTGGATTGGCAGCACCACAAATTGGTTTGTCTATACGACTATTTGTTGTTGATGCAACACCCTTTGAAAATGATGAACGAGACCTTGATGGCTTTAAACAGGTTTTTATCAATGCTCAAATTTTAGAGGAAGAAGGAAAGAAATGGAAATGTTCTGAAGGATGCTTGAGTATTCCCGGAATCCGTGAAGATGTGGATAGGAATCCGAATATAACGGTTAGGTTTATGGATGAAAACTTTGTGGAGCATACAGAATCGTATACAGGCATGCGTGCAAGAATTATCCAACATGAATATGATCATATTGAAGGCATCCTAATGACTGATCGTCTGACACCGATTAAAAAGCAATTATTGAAAGGCCGTTTGAATGATATTATGAAAGGCCGGACGGACGCTGACTACAAGATGCGTTTTTATAAGAAATAAAAAGGGTTGTTATTATCGTTAGGAATGATAAAAATCAAAATCGCTGAATCAGCAAGAATTTTTAGGACTGTTCATCGCTTTTAATATCTCCTCCTGTGTTAAAGACCAATCTTCTTCACTTAGTGGCGATAATGCCTTTACTTTGATAGATTCTTTTGCAATTTCATTGAGTATTTCCACAAATTCTTCTGCAGTAATGTCTTGTTTGAATGGGTGGTCAGCATCAGCCAATTCTGATTCATCCATGTTTCGAAGTTTTTCTAATGTCATTTTCATTTCTTGAATTTACGAAAAAAAATCTACTTTAGACCACTAAATCAAAATAAAATTAAAAAAACATGCAATCGTCGGTTATTTACATGATAGGATTCTCTGCTTCGGGAAAAACAACACTGGGAAAAATAATCGCGGGAAAATTAAATTATCATTTCATCGATTTAGACGAAGCTATTACCCAACAGCAAGGCAAGTCGATTAATACCCTATTTGATGAATTTGGCGAAGAAGGATTTCGTAAAATTGAAAAACAGTTATTAGTCAATACTATTTTCCTGACAGAAACAGTTATTGCTTGCGGAGGTGGAACTACATCTTATTCCGATAATATGGACTTCTTGCAAAGGAACGGAACTGTTATTTATCTTGAAGTTGATGAAGCCATGTTACTTGAACGCATGTTAGATAAAACAGCTGAAAGACCCTTATTTAAAGGAAAATCAAAAGAGGAAATATCATCTCATATTAATGAACTACTAACTGCGCGTAAAGTATTTTATGAAAGAGCTAGCTATACGATAAAGAATAATGGCAATGAAGAATCAGCTATAAGTAGTATTTTAAAAGTTCTAGAATAATCACCATTCTTTTTCAGGCTTTCCTCCTGTTGCATCAAACTTTTTAGCATTTTTCTTTTGTAGCTTTTGTTCCTGATTTTTTAATGCTTGTAGCATTCGCTCTGCCTCTTCTTTTGATATTTTTAGTTGAGAAGATTTTTTTTGTTCTTGTTGCTGTTGATCTTGCTTTTGTTGCTGATCCTTCTTTTGATCTTGATTTTTTTGTTGCTGCTGATCTTTTTTCTGCTGATCTTTGTTTTGCTCGTTTTTATTTTGCTGATTTTTATTTTGCTGATTATTTTTTTGCTGTTGCGCCTTTAATTTTGCAAGTGCATAAGCCAAATTATAACGAGCATCATCATCTTTAGGATTTTGTCGCAGTGCCATTTTGTAAGCATCAACACTCTCCTGGTATTTTTCAGACTTCAAATATGAATTACCCAGGTTGTAATAAGCTTTTGACTGTTCTATTGGATCTTTAGTAGTACCAGCAGCCTGCATAAATTGCTTAGTAGCATCTTCGGCATTCCCCTTCTTATAATAGGTATTGCCTAAATTATAATTACCTGCGAAACTCTTGGCATCTTTTTCAATTGCAGTTTTATAATCTATTTCGGCATCTTTATATTTTTTATTGTTATATGCGTCGTTACCACGACGAATAGTTGAGTTTACGTTTTGCGCAAACGAATTTGAATTAATCAGAATAACAATTAAAAACAAAATGACTCTCATAATTTCTGCTTATTATTTTCTCCGAACAAATTCCACTTAGCAACTACTTTACTTTTGTTTTCTCCAATTATAAAATCAATTAATAATAAAACCAAAGCAATAGCTATAAATAGCTGATATTGATTTTCAAAACTAGTATACATCTTCGCTTTAAATTCTTTTTTATCAAGCGAATTCAATTCTTTTAACATAATTGATAAGCCATCATCACTATTTGTTGCATGGATAAACTTACCTTTTCCTGCTTCCGCAATATCTTCCAGCATAACACTATTTAACTTTGTCATAATAGTCTGGCCTGAATGATCCTGGCGATAGCCCACTTTAGCACCATTATTATAAATTGGTATTGGAGTACCTTGTTCAGAGCCCATTCCTATAGTATAAACTTTAACGCCTTGCTCGGTCGCAGATTTTGCCGATTCAATAGCGTCATCTTCATGATTTTCTCCATCAGTAATTATTACAATAGCGCTATTTTTTTTAATCGTATCTGTAAAAGAAGTTGTGGCAAGATCAATAGCTGCCCCAATTGCAGTACCTTGCTTAGGAACAATATCAGTAGAAATTTGCGTTAAAAATAATTTCGCTGCAGCATAATCAGTTGTGATTGGCAATTGCGTATAAGCATCACCTGCAAATACGACTAATCCAATTCGGTCGCCTTCAAGTTTATCAATCAAACGATTAATTGCTTGCTTTGCGCGCTCTAAACGATTAGGCAATAAATCTTCTGCAAGCATACTGTTAGATACATCTAAACAGATTATAATATCAGATCCTTTACGCTTTACTTCTTCCAGCTTTGAACCTATTAATGGTCCGCATAGTCCGATTATTAGCATTACAAACGCCACCCATCTAATCCAGAATTTTACTGATGGCCTTGTATTACTTACATCTGGAAATAATTGTTGTATGATTTCTATTTTACCAAAAATTAATAACGACTTCTTTTTCCATCTAACAAAAAGCCAGAAAAGCACCATTAAAAGCGGCGCTGCGGCAAAAAGATAAATCATATCGGGATGTTGAAATCGAAACATAACTATGGTAGACTTTTCAAAATTGTATAACGAAGTATTAACTCACATAAAATTAATGCAAATGCAATTAGAGCATACGGAAGATATTCGTCGGTATAACGATTAAATTCTGTTACTTCAATTTTAGATTTTTCCAAACGATCAATTTCTCTAAAAACACTTTCTAGTGCTTTATTACTTATAGCTCTAAAATATTTTCCATCTGTATTTTGTGCTACTTGACTTAACAATGCTTCATCAATCTGCACTTCCATATTTTGATATTGAATTCCGAATGGCGTTTTAAAAGGATAAGGCGCCATCCCTTTTGTACCAACACCAATCGAATAAACGCGGACATCAAAAGCCTTTGCTATTTCGCCTGCAGTAGAAGGAGGAATGGCACCGGAGTTATTTACACCATCAGTAATTAATACCACAACTTTGCTTTTCGTTTTTGCATCTTTCACTCTACTAATAGCTGTTGCAAGTCCTTCACCAATTGCAGTTCCATCAATCAACATCCCTGGTTCCACATCTTTTAATACATTTCTTAAAACAGAATGATCGGAAGTAATAGGGCATTGCGTAAAACTTTCTCCTGAAAAAATTACTAGTCCAATTAAATCATTAGGCCTTCCATCAATAAATTGTTGCGCTACTTTTTTCGCAGATTCAATACGATTAGGTTTGAAATCTTCGGCCAACATACTCGCGGAAATATCAAGTGCGATAACAATTGATATTCCTTCTGTAGTTACATTCGAAGAACTTGAAGTTGACTGCGGTCTTGCTAAAGCAATAATTAAAAATACAAATGCTAGTAATCTACAGAAAAGAGGAATATTAATTAATCTGCTTTTCCATGTAGGACGAGATCTTGCGAATGAATCTGTACTACTAATTTGAATTGTTGGAGCTTTAAATTTTTTGTATTTAAAAAAGTAATAAGCAAGCAGAGGGACTAAAATTAGAAGCCAAAACCACTCAGGATTTTTAAATTGATAAATATATTCTTGCCACCAGGTCATGCCTCCCCTCCTTTTTGATTGAGCATTTCTTTTTCAGCAGGAGGCGTTGTAGAATCAACAAACTGAATCGCGTTTATAAAACTCAATTCATGCTCTGATAAATACGGCATTGCTTTAGCAAATTTCACAAGATCTGCTAACCGTAATAAGTAAACAAGCTTTTCATTTTCTGTTGCATCAATTTGTTTTATAAATGCATGTTCTAGTATTTCATAAGAGGTAAATTCTAAAGCAGGAATCATCCAACGATTTTGAATATAGGCACGAACAATTTCCGTTAACTCAGAATAATATTTCTTTACATCACCTTGCTGCCATATTTCTTCTTGCTTTAATTGCTCGAAACTATTCATCGCAATTTCATAAGCTGATTGCTTAGGTGCTAAAATAACTTTTGCAACATCATCACGTTTTTTTGCTTTCTTCAGATAGCGTACTACTAACCATATAATCACTACTAAAACTAAAACACCTAAACCTATCAAACCAATAAACATCCAGTCGTATGGAACATCTTGAATAGGATGAATATCTTTAATTGATTTAGTGGTATCAACAGGCATTAAGAATACTTTAACTGTTAAAGGATCGGTGTAAACTTTAGCAGTTGCATTTTGTAATTTATAATCGATAGTAAATCCTGGAATCGTAAAAAACCCCGTATCAAACGCCATCATTGTTACTTTCTGTGTACGAAGTAAAATACTTTTATCATCAACCGGAATTGTATCTACGCCATCATTTTTAATAACCTCAAGCAATCCTATACTATCTGAAATAAAGGGCCATATTAGTTTTGCATCTTTAGGCTGGGTAATGGATAACTCTAACGAGAATGGCTGTCCGACAACAACAATATTTGTATCTAGTTTCATTATAGCTACAACGCCTTGCGACATTGATAAAAAGCTTAATGGCATCAATGAACAAATCAAAAAGCACTTTAAAATTAAATTTCTCATCGCTGCTTAAATAAATTCATTAAAGGTCTAACATACGATTGATCAGTTCTTATTGCTACATGATCAACTCCCGATTTATTTAACAATTCAGTTGTTTGTCGTGCTGTTTGCTGAAAAAACAAACGATAATTATTTCTAACATTTGAATCAGAAGTATCCATAACAGAAACAAAACCTGTTTCAGAATCTTTAAATCTCACTAAACCAACGTCGGGCATTTCTTCTTCACGAGGGTCAAATATTCTTAACGCTGCTAAATCATGTTTTTTAGAAGATACTTTTATAGCATCGTCAAAACCTGAATCCATAAAATCAGAAATAACAAACGCAATACATCTTTTTTTAATTGTATTATTAAGGTACTTAAGTACCAAACTGATATTCGTTCCTTTTGAAGCCGGTTTATAGTCGACGAGCTCACGAATAATTCTCAAGATATGAGTCTTACCTTTTTTAGGAGGGATGTATTTTTCAATTCTATCAGAAAAGAAAATCACACCTGCTTTATCATTATTTTGTATTGCTGAAAATGCAATTGTTGCTGTAAGTTCTGTAATTAAATCTTTTTTCAATTGAGTGTTACTACCGAACATTCCCGACTGACTAACATCAACTAACAACATAACTGTTAATTCTCGTTCTTCTTCAAAAATTTTAACATAGGGATTACCATATCGTGCAGTAACATTCCAATCAATATTCCGAACATCATCACCATCTACATATTCTCGAACTTCACTAAACGCCATACCTCTTCCTTTAAACGCAGAGTGATACTCTCCAGAAAAAATCTGAGAGGACAACCCTTTGGTTTTAATTTCGATTTTACGAACGCGTTTTAAAAGCTCAGCGGAATCCATTGACAAAATGATTAAGGGACTTCAACAATATTTAAAACTTCATTGATAACATCATCAGTAGTAATATTTTCGGCTTCAGCTTCGTAAGTTAACCCAATACGGTGACGCATTACATCATGACAAATTGCACGAACATCTTCAGGAATCACATAACCTCTTCGCTTAATAAACGCATAGGCTTTCGCAGCCAAAGCCAGATTTATACTTGCACGAGGCGAACCACCATAGCTAATCATGCTATCTAATTTACGAAGGTTGTTTTCCTTAGGGAAACGAGTAGCAAAAACAATATCTAAAATATACTTCTCGATTTTTTCATCCATATATACTTCACGCACTGCATGACGAGCCTTTACAATTGTATCCGCTTCGATGATTGGATTAATTTTAGGAAATTCCTGTGCTATATTTTGTCGAATGATTAATTTCTCTTCTTCTTTGGATGGATACTTAATTACAACCTTTAACATAAATCGATCTAGCTGCGCTTCTGGTAAAGGATAAGTGCCTTCCTGCTCAATCGGATTTTGTGTTGCCAATACTAAAAATGGCTCAGGCAATTTAAAAGTTTCATCTCCAATTGTTACCTGACGCTCTTGCATAGCTTCTAACAATGCACTTTGAACTTTTGCTGGTGCTCGGTTAATTTCATCCGCCAAAACAAAATTGGCAAACAAAGGCCCTTTACGGACTGTGAACTGCTCCTGCTTCTGATTATAAATCAAAGTCCCTATTAAATCGGCAGGCAATAAATCAGGGGTAAATTGCAATCGACTAAATTTTGCATAAATAGCGGAAGAGAGTGATTTAATAGCTAATGTTTTTGCCAAACCGGGCACCCCTTCTAGTAGTAAATGTCCATTTGACAATAGGCCGATAAGTAAACGATCGAGCATATACTTTTGCCCTATAATGACTTTACCTAACTCTAAATTCAGCAAATCAATAAAAGCACTTTCCTGCTGAATTTTTTCATTAATCTCACGAATATCCATAATTATTTTGAGTTAAAATTTCGAATTACAATATTAACCGATTCTCCTATGAAAAAGCAATATGCAAAAAGGAGTTATGCGTTAATTTGTTGTTAAAAACTTTTACTACTCTAAACGAACGCGCGGATCCAAAAACGTATAAAGTAAATCAACAATCCAATTAATGATTACAAAGAAAATGGAGACCATCATTACTGCACCCATTACAACAGGAAAATCATAATGTTCTAATGCATCAACTGTAACTTTACCTACCCCTTTCCAACCAAAGATATATTCTATAAAAACAGCGCCTGCCAATAAGGAACCGAACCAACCAGATATAGCGGTAATTACAGGGTTTAGTGCGTTGCGCAAGGCATGCTTAAACAAAACAGCATGGTAAGACAATCCTTTGGCTTTTGCTGTTCTAACATAATCTGTACTTATCGCTTCCAACATAGAACTTCTGGTTAACTGAACAATTATAGAAAGCGGACGGATACCTAAGGTAAGCGCAGGTAAAATAATGTTTTTTAATGCGAGAATTTCGCCATGAAAAGGATCTATTTCATAAAGACTACCTGTCATATTTAATCCTGTCCAATCGCTAAGCACAAACCCAAAAAACCAAGCTATTAATATTCCGGCAAAAAAAGAAGGCACTGACATTCCAATAATACTAATAAATAAATTCAAATAATCTGGCCATTGCTGATATCGAGTCGCAGACCAAACACCTAATACAATGCCTACAACAGCAGCAATAAACAATGCAACGATTGATAACACCACGGTACCAGGCAAGGCATCTAATAAAATTGTGCTAACCAATTCTTGTGATTGATAAGACCGGCCTAAATAAGGCTTTTTAATAACGAGGGAATTATCAGCAGAATGAGCAATTATAAAATATGAACCATACTTCTCACGACTAACATAAGTAATACTATTGCTATCAACATTGTTATAAACTGAAACGGGTGAAATATCATTGATGTATAGCAGGTACCTTTTTGATAATGGTAAGTTCAAGCCTAGTTGCTTATTAATAGCTTCGATTGATGCCACATCAGAGCGCTGGCCTAACATCATTCGAGCAGGATCAGCAGGGAGCACATTAAACAAAACGAAAACTACTGTTACTACTCCAAAAATAATTAGCAGTCCGCTCGTAGTTCTCTTTAAAATTAATTTTATCACGAAGTGCTATTTCTTATTTAACACTTGGAGTAACTCATTTTCCTTAAATTCTTTTTCGGTGGTACCTACCCAGTTTTTCACAATGTTTCCATTCCACATGTAAAACACTCCAGGAGTTGAACCTCCGTCACCCAATACAGTCCAGAATGTTGGAATATCTAAAATTCGATAAGGAATCTGAGCACCTGCATATTGGAAGAATTCAGGAATTTTAAATGTCTCCTCATCCATAAAGAAGATATACACTTTAGGGAAGCCTGGATTCTTAGACAACTTAACTAAAGTCTTAGCTACATTCTGACAATGATCGCATCCAGCGGCAAAGAAGCAAACTATTTTCTTTCCATTATCGATGTTCACTTTTTTATCGCCAAACACAGCATAATCGCTAAAGCGCGACTTTACTTTTGCAGGACCTGGGTCTACTAAGACAGAATCTTTTTTAATTGAATCAATTGTTATTTTTCCTGAATCATTTTTCAATGCACCTAATACATCTTTCCCCGTTTTAGAGATTGATGAAGCATCATCCATTGATTCTTCTACTTCCACTTGCGGTAGCGTAGTAGTTGTAGCTTTTGCACACGGACAAAACGGAAATGCTACAAACATAAGTAGCGTTGAAAACAACCAGATTACAAGCAAAACATTAAAGCGATTTTTAGATTTATTATCTGCTGAAGTATTTTTATAAACGAAAACAAGTAAAATAATTGTAACCACATTCTTGATAAATGCTTCAAGCGGTGTCATAGGTAATAATTGACCGAAACAACCACAGTTACCATTCATAGCGCCATGCTTAACCATTTCAATGGTAAGGTGTGCACAAAACAAAACCAATAATCCGATGGTAGCAGGAATAACAATACGCTTTAAATAATGTGGCTGAATGATCATGATACCTAAGGCAAGTTCTAAAGCAATTAAAGCTCTCGAAAAATAAGGAGCCATGCACCACGACATCAAACCTAAATCGACCAATTGCTTTTCAAATGTCCAGATAGGAAACATTTTAGCAACAGCAGAAAAGACAAACAATACAAAAATTAAAAATCGAATTACAAGGGAAATGTTTTGCTTATTCATAAGTATAAAAAATTAAATTATTTTGATTCCTCGAGTTTAATTAACGCAAAAACAGCGTAGTTAATAATATCCTGGTAGTTGGCATCAACGCCTTCACTCATCAATGTTGTACCATGATTATCTTCAATTTGCTTAATACGTTTTAATTTCATTAGAATTAAATCTGTCATAGAACTCACACGCATTTCCCTCCAGGCCTCCCCATAATCGTGGTTTTTATTCATCATTAAATCCTTTACTTCAGTAATTTTCAAATCGTAAAAACTAACTGCTTTCTGATATTCAAGTTCAGTTGTATCATACGCACCAAGCTCAATTTGAATTAAGGCCATTAATGAGTAATTGATTATCCCAATGAATTCACTATCGACACCCTCCATCACCTTTTGCTCTCCTTTCTGCTCAATACTTCTAATTCTGTTAGCTTTAATTTGTATTTGATCTGTTAATGATGTGGGACGCAAAATTCTCCAAGCGCTTCCATAGTCCTTCATTTTGGTAATATAAATATCTTTACAGCGAGAAATAGCTTTGTCGTATTGCAGGGATGTTAATTCAGACATAATTCTTTAATTCTATACAAATATCAATAATCAGTAGTTAAAATAAATCACATGAAGGGGAATCTTTCTAACAGCATTAAATGTAGAAACAAACTTATCAGTTTAGAACATCCTGTTGCCATGGGCATTCTGAATACTACTCCTGATTCCTTCTATGACGGTGGCAAATTTAATGAAGAATTGGCCTTTATCAAACGGTTTGAGCAAATGTTAGATGAAGGAGCAATGATTATTGATGTTGGAGGCGCATCATCACGACCAGGGGCGGAAACAATAACTGCGCAGGAGGAATTATCGAGGACCATACCATTTATTAAGAGTGCGATAAAACAATTTCCGGATGCTGTTATATCAATCGATACCTACAATTCTATTGTAGCTAAAGAAGCTGTTTATGCAGGCGCAAGCATTATAAACGACATATCGGGAGGCACACTCGACGATAAAATGTTTGATACGGTTGCAGAATTGAAAGTCCCCTACATTCTAATGCACATGAAAGGAATTCCAGAAAACATGAAAGAGCTTGCAACCTATGACAATCTGATACTCGAAGTGTATCAATATTTCCAAACAAAAATTACAGCCCTACAAAATCTAGGGGTAAAGGATATCATTCTAGATCCTGGTTTTGGCTTTGCTAAAAACATTGAGCAAAATTTTATACTTTTAAAAAACTTAAATATTTTTAAAAATCTTAATTTACCTATTCTTGCTGGACTGTCCAGAAAATCGATGATTTATAAATCGCTTGGAATAACAGCAGAGGAATCATTAAACGGAACAACTGCCTTAAACATGATTAGTTTAATGAATGGAGCCAGCATCCTGCGAGTACACGATGTAAAAGAATCGGTTCAAACAATTCAATTGTATAAAAGATATAATGGCCTTACTGACTAAATCAACTTTTTTAAAAGGGTGTCAATGTCATAAGTATATTTACTTAGACAAGTATTACAAAAAAGAAAAAGATCCACTTTCAGACGAACAAAGAAAAAAATATGAAGGCGGGCATATTGTAGGCGCTATGGCGCAAAAGCTTTTTGCAGGCGGACTTGATGTCAGTAATATTTCTAAAAGTCGTGATGTGTTATTACAAGAAACTAAAAAACTAATTGAACAAGGACACACAATACTTTACGAAGCAACATTTGAATACAACAATGTTCTTGTTATGGCTGATGTAATTGTGAAAGATGATAAAGAGTGGAAGATTTATGAAATTAAATCAAGTCAGAAAATTTCAGTTACCAACCGAACTGATGCAGCATTGCAATATTATGTAATTAAAGGAAGTGGGTTGCCTATTAAAGAATTTCATTTATCCTGTTTAAATTATCCAAGAACTGAAGTTATTGAAATGAAGGCAGAAGAAATCCCTTCTAATTTATTTCAATTTGAAGATGTGACAAGTTTTTGTAAAGAGCAGCTTACGATTGTTGAAGAAAAAATCAAAGACCTAAAAACAACATTGGCATTACCAAGTATTCCTAGTACACCAACAGGCGACCATTGCAACTCGCCTTACACTTGCGAATTCATAGGCTTTTGCAATAGACCACAACAAGAAATAAACGAAGGATTATTTTCATGAGCAGATTAACGATAAAACATATCTTTAACACCTACCCCATTAGACTCATACTTTTTCTTGAGCTTACTTTTGTTTTGTTTCGGGTATTATTTATTGCACTTGTATTTTTGAAAGGCAAAACAATAGACACACTAGATATTCCTTATTTATTTATTTATGCTCTTCGTCTTGACCTTGCAGCCATCAGCTACATTGCAGCTTTACCAATTTTAATCTGGATTATTTATCAATACACCAATTCAAGATTTCTTCTAAAAATAAAAAACACAATTATTGTTTTTTTCTTGCCAATCGTAACTATCATTTTATTTTCTAATCTGATTATTTATTTTGCTTGGGGAACCATCATCAATGCTAGAGCAGTTTCATTTATAAGTAGTCCGAAGGAAGTTATTGCTTCTCTAAGTGGCATACAGTTAATCCTCTTTATTGTATTAATAGCAGGTTTAAGTATCGGCATTATATCTATTTATAAAAGAAAAATCAAATCACACTTTGAACAACCACTGCATTTAAAAAAACATTTAATTCTTTTGTGGTTACTTATTTTGCCTATCACGATTCGTGGTGGCATTCAACAGATACCAATCAACGAAAGTGTTTGTATGTTTTCAAAAAATGAGAATACCAACCTGGCAACTGTAAATCCGTTTTGGTATTTAATTAACAGCGTTTTCAAAGCACAAAATATCGATAGTAAAGCCTATCGCTTTATGGAAGAAGCTGAAGCAAGTAAAATAACGGCTCAATTATATCATACTGCAAACGATAGTGTTCTTACTATTACAACTATTTCTAAACCCAATATTGTAACAATCATTTTAGAAAGCTGGACAGCCGACATCATTGAATCGTTGGATGGCGAAAAAGAAGTCACCCCATTTTTTAATTCCTTAGAAAAAGAAGGAATATTATTTGAGAATATTTATGCTGCGGGAAAAAGAACAGATTTAATGTTTCCTTCTTTATTATCAGGTTTTCCTGCAATGCCGAATATTAGTGTTATGAAATTTTCAGACAAATCAGCGCATCTACCTTTTATAACACATGCGATAAAAGAAAAAGGGTATCGAACTTCTTTTAATTATGGAGGTGAAGTTGAGTTTGCTAATATGAAATCATATCTAACACAAGCGAAGTTTGATATTATTAGTGGTAAAGAGTCTTTTCCAGTTGATCAATGGACTAGCAAATGGGGTGTTTACGATGAAGTTTTATTTAACAAGTCCATTGCAACCATTAATTCGTTAAAACCTCCTTTCTACTCTGCTATTTTAACACAAAGTACGCACGAACCATTTGTTATACCTATATCAGGTAAGTTTAAAGGCAACAGCGAATCAGTGAAATTTAAAAATGCTGCCTATTATACCGATTATTGTTTGAAGAAGTTCTTCGACAAAGCAAAGAATGAAATATGGTATAGTAATACGATTTTTATCTTAGTAGCTGACCACGGACATATTCTACCACGCAACAACGATTACAGTTCACCCGCTGCGTTCAGAATTCCGTTATTGATAGTTGGTCCGGGATTAAATATTGCATTTAAAAACAAAAGAATAAGCAATATTGGTAATCAACAGGACTATGCAGCCACTATTAAGAGCATTTTAAAATTAAATACTGAACTTCCATTTAGCAACAACTTGCTAAATATAAATAGAAAAGATTTCTGTTACATGAATTATGATGATGGTTTTGTATGGAAAAACGATAAAACCACTTTTAAATTTAATTATAGCAATAAAACTCCTACATTTATCGAAATTAAAGAAGATAGCACGACAATAATCCAGGGCATGTCATTTATCCAAACTGCCTATAACTACTTTGTTAATCTTTAAACAAATAAATATCTTTGAAGCATGAATTTTAAAGAGCGACTACAAAAAGTAAAGTGTTTTGTTTTTGATATTGATGGCGTCTTAACAGATGGCCAGTTACACATTTTACAAGATGGCACGATGCTTCGCGACATGAACATTAAAGATGGTTATGCATTGCGTCAGGCATTTTTGAAAAACTATCCCATTTTTGTTATTAGTGGTAGCAACGCAGAAGGCGTGAAACAACGTTTGAAGAATTTAGGAATAGAAGAAGTTTATTTAAACTGCAAAGACAAGTTAGATCAGCTATCATTATTATTAGTTAAGCATCACCTAACCTATGAAGATGTATTATACATGGGAGATGATATTCCAGATTTAGAAGTGATGAAAAAATGTGGAGTAGCTACCTGTCCTATCGATGCTGTTCATCAAATAAAAGATATTTCCATTTACATATCCGATTATTGTGGTGGCAAAGGAGCCGTACGCGACATAATTGAACAAACACTTACATTACACGGAAAATTCATTTAAAATGAAACTGCATCATTTTCTGAAATTAGTTCGTTGGCCCAATTTATTGATGATTTTTATTGTTCAATATGCATTAAGGTATTTGTACGTCCTTCCAAAATTAGAAGCTCTAGAGTTAACTATTTCAATAAATCATTTTCAGTTTTTTCTTTTATCACTATCAACCGTGCTTCTTGCTGCGGGAGGTTATATCATTAATGATATTGAAGATGTTGCAAGTGATAGCATCAATAAAAATGAGCGTAGAATTGTTGGAGTTTATATGCACGAAAAAACAGCAAATAATGCGTATACGTTTATTACTTTTTCAGGTGTCTTGATTGGTTTTTTCTTAACAATGTTTTATAATATTAAACTTATAGGTTTTATCAATGTATTTACTGCTGGACTACTCTACTTCTACTCCAACACCTATAAATGCGTTGCGTTAGTTGGCAATCTAGTTATTAGTATTTTAACCGGAATGACAATACTTATATTGTTAATTACAGAACCAGCAGCCCTAGCTAGCAATGATATAAAAATATTTTTATTTGGATTTGCTATTTTTGCTGCTGCATTAACCTTAATAAGAGAAATAGTTAAAGACATTGAAGATATGAAAGGCGATTCAGTTGTCGGTTGTAAAACATTACCTATTTTAATTGGAAGTAATATGACTAAATGGATTGCTGCAATACTTAGTGGAATGTTATTCGTTATTCTTTTATTCATTGAATACTCGTGGTATGAAAAAATCGAATTTACTTCTCAAGGAACATTTCCTAGCAACCTATATTTAGTATTTGCATTTTTATTCTTATTTATCACAATTCCTGTCGCTTATTTAACCGTAATAATTATTAAAGCTGACGAGAAATTATCATTTACAAAATGTTCCAAATTTGCCAAATTAATTATGGCAGCAGGTATATTTTCCATTCTTGTATTTTATTCTTCACAAATTATTTAAACAATGAACTTATTAACAGAAAAATTCAAAGGATTAAAAGTAATTTTAGGTTCCAACTCTCCAAGAAGAAAACAACTTTTCTCTGAGCTTGGAATTGACTTCGAGGTAATCGTTAAAGATGTCGACGAAAATGTTAGCTTGGCAATGCGTCCTGAAGATCTGGTAATGTTTCTTGCAAGAAAGAAAGGAATGGCCTTCAAAAATGAGACGAAGGAAGGATCCATTGTAATCACAGCAGATACTATTGTTGCCCTTGGCGATAAAGTAATCGGCAAGCCTTCATCGTTAGAAGATGCCGCCGACATGTTGAATCTATTGTCTGGTAAAAAACATCAGGTTATTACAGGCGTTGCTATTATGTCTGATAAAAAAGCTGAATCCTTTTTCGTAAGAACAGAAGTATGCTTCAAACCACTACGACCTGAAGAAATCGATTATTATATTCATCAATTCAAACCGCTCGACAAGGCAGGTGCTTACGGCATACAAGAATGGATTGGCATGATTGGCATTGAATATATTCAAGGCTCTTATTACAATGTAATGGGACTTCCAGTAAAAGAGCTTTACGAGCAACTGCTGAAGTTTTAGTAAATGAGAAAAGCCTATCTGCAACTACACCTTGCAATCTTGCTTTGGGGCTTTACTGCAATCTTAGGCAAACTAATCTTATTGGATGAAGGAATGTTGGTATGGTACAGAATGGGAATCAGCAGTATCTCCACCCTACTCTTTGTTCTGATTTCCAAATCATCATTAAGAATAACAAAACAAGATATCATTCAATTAGCAGGAATCAGTTTTTTAATCACGTTGCATTGGATTACTTTTTATGGTGCAATTAAAGCATCTAACGTTTCTATTGCCATTAGTTGTTTTTCATCGATAGCATTATTTACCGCATTGATTAATCCGATTATCAATAAAGTAAAAATGAATAAAATTGAAATTATATTAGGACTTGGAGTAATTGCGGGAATAGGAATTATTTTTTCTGTTCAGCAGTTGTATTGGAAAGGAATACTACTCTCAATTATAAGCGCATTTTTAGCTGCATTGTTTACCGTTTTTAATAAAAATATTTCCAGTAAAATTGAACCTGCAACAATTACATTTTACGAATTATTCTTCGGATTTTTATTGCTAACTATAGCATTACCGTTATGGTTTGGCATCAACAAAACAGGATTTGAATTACCTTCTGAAAAAGACTGGATTTATTTACTTATTCTTGCTGTAGTTTGCACTACTGTGCCATTTACCTTATCGATGCATGCTATTAAAAAGCTCGACGCATTTACCATGAATTTGTCGCTTAACCTCGAACCTGTTTACAGTATTATTTTAGCCATATTTCTGTTTCAAGAAAACGAAGCATTTGGTTATAGTTTTTATATTGGAACAGGTGTTATTCTATTAACTGTGATGTGGCATGCCTATACAAAATCAGCAGCTGCAATTGATAAAAAACTAGAGAAAGAAAAATACAATTACGAATAAAAAAAGGGTGCTTTACAGCACCCTGATGATCAAATTTTTTAGTTTACTTTTTTACCTTTTGCTACTTTTTCTGTTTGCTGAATATCTTTCAACGATTTCTTTTTGAAAAGCAAAATGGCTCCAGAACCCGCTTGAAGATAATATTCTTGATTATTATAACTGATTTTATACCTTCCACCATCAACAACTCCAGATAAACGATAGTATCCGTTTTTATCACCTTTGCTCATAAATACAAGTCCTTTGTTCATTCCATCTTCGTAAGCAACTTTAAGTGTTGTTAAATCGATAGCCTCTTCAACAGCCCCTGGTGTTTTTGATTTAATTACTACCAACTCATCATTCTTACTCGTTTTAATTATCAGTTTACCATCTTCCACCGTTTTGTCAATTTCAGTTGGAGTTCCATTCTTTAAAGTTACTTCATCAGAAATGTAAAACTGCAATTTTGATAATTCCTGATTTGTCAATTTGTATTTTTCTCTTACTGCCTGCGTAAACGGAATTTTAGGAGAGCAAGAATTAAAGAAGACAATGGCTAATACTCCTAATTGAATTTTGATGTTTTTCATAATGCTATTTTTTAAGTCGCGCGGCGTTGGCAAATATTATTCCAAAGAAACACTAATAATAAGACTCTAAATAATTAACTTAACGTGACCAGAACGAGATTCGAACTCGTACGCCTTGCAGCGCCACCCCCTCAAAGTGGTGCGTCTACCAATTCCGCCACCTAGCCATAAACTTTATTAGGGACTGCAAATATATCGAGTTTGCAAGTACAATAAAAAGTTCTTTTATCTTTTCAACCAATTTAACGAAGCTGTTCCTAATTCTCCTCGCACATTGATTGTATAATAACCTGAAGCCAATTCGTTTAATTCATCCAAAACAATTCTACCTTGAACTGCATCTTTAGTAAAGCTCTTTAATAATGTCCCATTAATCGAATATACTCCCAATTCACATTGACCATTTTTTAAAGTACTCAATTCCAGTGTTACATTTCCTCCATTTGATGGATTTGGAAATATTTTAGCATCAATAGGCTGAGGATTATTAGCTAAGCCTACAGTTAAATCACGATAAATATCTTTGTAACGAATTGATGTAACCGTTTCATTTTGTCCGTTGACATTCACGTTGATTTGCAAAACCGGGACTTTGCCGTTAGTAGTAAGCCACTTATACTCTCTTGTTTTTGCTCTCGGAAATGATAATCCAAATCCTAAAGAACTTATAAAAACCGAATCTTTTCCAGTTAATTCAGAAACAACACGTAACGTATTGAAAGTGCCCAAAGGTGTAATTAAAGTTCCCCAGCCGTCAACATGATTCACTCGGTGTTGTTGACCAACAGCAGCCCCCTGACTAGGTATTGAAATCGAGTAATCTGAATCGGAGGAATCTATGTTTCCAAAATTACATGGGAACGAGTAAACAATATCTTTACTACCATAAGGTATAGGAGTTGTAACACCAGAAATATTAGCACCAAATCCTACTTGCTTATAATTACTACTGGAGTTATAAAAATAATTATACACATCGGTAATTGGAACAGCACCTCCACCACCTGCTAAATTTGCGCCTTTCGCTGCTATATTTGCTCTGTTAGGATTGAAGGGTAAGTTTGCAAAAAATATAGCGTAAGTTATACCTGTTGAGGTAACTGCTAAAGAAGTATCAACATCCTGACTATTGGGAACTAATCCACTGTAATCCCAAAAAGCATTCGCGCCATTAGTTGCCAAGGATGTATTAGCGGGAACTGTATTGGTAACACTTAATCGAATAGTGTCGCCAGCAGCAGCAAAATCAGCTGTACCTATTGTTATTTGACTAAATGAATACACTGAAAATGTTAAACAGAATACGAGCGTAATAATTTTTTTCATGTTTGAAAGTTTTATCAAATATAAAAAACAATAAAAGAGGAGGGTTACCCCTCCTCTACTTTTTTATAACTAATTTTTAAAGTGCCTCGATTGCAGTAGCAATTGCATCAAAATTCGGAACATCTCCTGCGCTTTCTAATACTTCTGCATATTGAATCACGCCATCTTTGTCTGCTAAAAATGCTGAACGACGAGCGGTACCTTTCATTCCAAACACAAAATCATCGTACTGAGATCCGAAAGCAGCGCAAACTGTTTTGTTGTAATCTGATGAAAGGGTGAAATTAAGTTCTTGCTCCTCTTTGTACTTTGCCAACGTAAACAGCGTATCTGTTGAAACACCAATTACATTTACTGATGCATTGTTGTAACGAGCCATGTCGTCCCTTACTAAACAAAGTTCTTTTGTACAAACGCCTGTGAAGGCTGCTGGAAAAAATAAAAACAACGTCGCTTTTCCTGAAATCGTTTCATTGGTAATTTCCTGTTTGTCGGAATCAAACATTTTGAATTCCGGTAATCTTGACCCTACTGTTAATTGCATTTTTATAATTATTTAGTTTTATTATTGTATTATAGAAATTTATAACAAAATTATAATCCTTTTTGTTTAGCCTGATTCCAAAAAACGTCCATTTCTTCCAGCTTGAGAGTATCGAAACTTAAATTGTTTTCGATGATTTTTTCTTCCATAAATTGAAAGCGCCGAATAAACTTCTTATTGGTACGTTCTAAAGCTTCTTCAGGATTGATATTTTTAAATCTTGCATAATTCACAAGTGCAAACAACAAATCACCGAATTCATCCTCTGCCATTTTTTGATCGCCCTTCTCTAACTCTATTTTAAACTCATTCAATTCTTCTTCAACTTTCTCAAATACCTGCTCTTCTTTTTCCCAATCAAAGCCAACCGCACGTGCCTTTTCTTGAATGCGCATCGATTTGATTAAGGCAGGTAATGATGTGGGAACACCTCCTAAAACCGATTTATTACCTTCCTTTAATTTTAATTTCTCCCAGTTTTGAATTACCTCTAAATCGTCCAGTACTTTTACATCACCATAAATATGTGGATGACGATGAATTAATTTATCACATATTCCATTGATCACATCTGCAATATCAAACTCATTGGTTTCAGAGGCGATTTTAGAATAAAATACAATATGTAAAAGGACATCACCGAGCTCTTTTTTGACTTCAAGCATATCTTTTTCCATGATTGCATCCGTTAACTCATATACCTCTTCGATTGTAAGATGGCGCAGCGACTGGATAGTTTGTTTTTTATCCCACGGACATTGCGACCTTAATTCATCCATAATAACTAATAATCGTTCAAAAGCGGCTTTTTTCTCTTCAATACTGTGCATGCGGCAAAGGTAATAATTAAGTGAATAGTTGTACTTTTGCTTATTAATTCCATGAAAAGAATCCATCCTCTTTTGTTTTTAAATTTAATTGCAATTGCTGGTTTTTCTCAAACTACTAAAAGTTGGGCGATTAACGCAAAATTAGGTGATGGATTTATTGTAGCCCATCGCCCATCGGTTGTGCAGGTACTTCAAAAGCATTGTCGTAGTTTTGAACTTGATTACACTTTGAAAACTCAAAGCAGAAAAGGATGGGAAGAATTATATAACTTTCCAGAAATCGGATTCGGATATCAATATTTTAATTTAGGGAATCCTTCTGAATTAGGAATCGCTCAAGGAATTTTTGGATTGATTAACTTTAAACTAACTAATCACAATTCCAATTTTTTACATTCTCATATTGGATTAGGTATTGGTTATGTAACAAAAACATTTAACACAATTGATAATTATAAAACCCTTTTAGTTGGATCAAAAATCAATGCGACTATTACAACAGGTATTGAATATAATTTTAATTTATCAAAAAAAACAGAAATTACAACAGGTATTAACTTTACTCATTATAGCAATGGGTCAAGTAAAGTCCCTAATATGGGTATAAATTTAGCATTTATAAATGTGGGGTTAATTTATAAGATTATCTCAACACCAGTAATCTATAAAGAAGCTATTACTTTACAAAGAGAAAAATATTTTGAAGTTTTGATTGCTGGAGCAGTGAAACAAATATACCCTCCCAACAGCCCGACATACGGAGTTGCAATTTTAACTGCCGATTATATTAAACCAATAAAAAACAAATCGCTAATCACAACCGGTTTTGATGCATATGTTGATGGCTCTCATAAAAACTACTTGCTGCAAGATTCTTTATTTACGAGTGGAATAGGAAGTGTCCTTCGCAGCGGAATTCATATAGGATATGGATTGTCGGTTGGTAAATGTACTGGAATTTTAGAGGCAGGTTATTATTTTTACAACCCGCATGAAATTGATGGTTTAATTTTTAATACGCTTTCATTTCGTTATCATATAAATAATCACTTATTTGCTTGTTTCAATTTAAAGGCTCACTATGGCAGGGCGGACTATTTTCAATATGGATTCGGTTATCACTTTTAAGAAAATACTACAGCTTCTTTTCCTACTTAGCCTAATAACGAGCTGTGAGAAGATTTGTGATTGCGCCAAAAGCACCGGCGAAATTACTTCAGAGTACAGAAGTACTAACTTTTTTAATCAAATCGAGCTGTATAACAACATTGACCTTGTAATACATATTGATTCAACACCTAAATTAAAAATCACTGCTGGAAAAAATCTGATTTCAGAAATTACAACTGAAAATGAAAATGGGATTTTGAAAATCAGAAACAAGAATAATTGCAACTGGACGAGAGATTTCAATACAACCACTATTGTAGAAGTATGGACACCCTCTTTAAACAATTTACTATCACAAGACGGAAGTGGCGATATTTATTTTGCAGACAGCTTATACTGTAATCCATTTTTTTTCGACAGTTATAGCAGCACAGGATTGTTTCATTTTAAACTAAAAGGAATAGAGGCTCATTTAACTATCAATACAGGACCCGCAGATATTACAGCGACTGGAGTTGTAAACAACTTTTATTTGTACGGTGCAGGGTATGGCAAGTTAGATTGTGTAAATTTGCACTCCGATTACGTTTACGTTACAAACAAAGGTACCAACGATTGTTATGTTAATGCTCAATTGTTAATCGATGCACAGATTTACGGAGCTGGAAATATTTATTACAAAGGAAATCCAGCATCGATAGTTAAAAAAGAATTAGGAAAAGGTAAATTAATCTCATTATAGCAACGTGTTAGTACTACAAAATATTTTATTCGAATTTGGTTCTCGTATTTTATACAGTGACTTGAACTGGCATATAAAACCCAACGAAAAAATTGGTCTTATTGGTGCCAATGGAACAGGCAAATCAACACTTCTTCGTGTTATCAGTGGTGAATACAGTCCTTCAGCCGGCAATATTTCCAAAAGAAACGATCTTGTTCTAGGCTTTCTGAATCAGGATTTACTAAGCTACTTATCAGAAAAATCAATTCTGGATGTAGCTATGGAAGCCTTTGAAAGGGCCAATGAATTGCATCTGGAAATTGAACAATGTCTGAAAGAATTAGAGCACGACTATTCTGAATCGTTACTTGACCGTTTGCATAAAGCACAGATTGAATATGATAATTTAGATGGCTATTCTTTACAACATAAATCAGAAGCGATACTAGAAGGTTTAGGTTTCTCAACAGCTGACTTATCAAGACCTTTGAAAGAGTTTTCTGGTGGGTGGAGAATGCGAGTAATGTTGGCAAAAACTTTACTAAGAAAACCTAACTTACTGCTTCTAGATGAGCCTACCAACCATCTCGACTTGCCTTCGATCCAATGGTTAGAGGAGTATTTAAAACAATATGAAGGTACGGTAGTAATTGTATCCCATGACCGATATTTTCTAGATAAAATTGTTAATCGCATTGTAGAAATTGAACATCAAAAAATAACTATTTATACAGGCGACTACACCCACTTCCTAGAAGAAAAAGCAGATCGTCAGGAGTTGCAGGCCAATCAGTTTAGGAACCAGGAAAAATACATCAAAGAACAAGAACGATTTATTGAAAGATTTAAAGCCAAAGCATCAAAAGCGAGTGCTGCTCAGTCAAGAATGAAAGCTCTTGAGAAATTAGAAAGAGTTGAAGCGGTGGAAGGTCCCTCAGCTGCTATTAGAGTGCGCTTTGCAGTAGATAAAAATCCTGGTAAAGTTCTACAGAAACTAGAAATAGAAGACAAGCGCTATGGCAATCAAGTAATATTTCATCATGCACATGCGGAAGTTACTCGAGGAGATAAAATCGCTTTTGTTGGAGCAAACGGAAAAGGTAAATCGACTTTACTTCGAATGATTTCTGGAACAGAACAATTTGAAGGAAAGGCAGAACCTGGCTATAATGTTGTCACAAGTTTTTATGCGCAGCATCAATTAGAATCTTTAAATAAAGAAGCTACTGCACTTGAAGAATTGCAAACATTCGCACCAGAAGAATCTGATACTTATCTAAGATCATTATTGGGTGCATTCTTATTAAAGGGTGATGAAGTATTTAAAAAGATCAAAGTGTTATCAGGTGGAGAAAGAGCCCGAGTAGCACTAGCAAAAACAATATTAGCTAAAGCAAATTTTTTACTACTTGATGAGCCCACTAATCACCTCGATATGCAAAGTGTTAATGTATTGGTGGATGTACTTAACAGTTACGAAGGATCTTATGTAGTTGTGTCCCATGACCGATACTTCTTATCACGAATTGCAAATAAAATCTGGTATATAGATCAACATCAATTAAAAGAATACCCAGGAACTTATAGCGAGTATGATCAATATCTTGAGTTAAGAAAATCTAAAGAAAAGGAACTGGGAAAAAGCAAAAACACGCTTTCGAAAAACGAAAAAAAAGAGCTTAAGGAGCAGAAAGAAGAAAAAGCAAACAACTCAACCAATAAAAAAGAAAAGCAAAAGCTAGAACAGAAAGCAAAAAAAATAGAAGAACAAATCAATTTACTTAAACAAAAAATTGAAGAGTTAAATTTAAAAATGAGTCAGCCCGACACATTAAAAAATGTAGATTCGATTAAGGATTTACAAGAAAAATCGAATGAAGTAGCAAAAGAAATCAACACCTTAACAACGGAATGGGAGTCAATTTACGAGCAATTATTAGTAGAAAATTAATTCTTTCGCTTTCAATCTCAATTATTTCTATGAGTAGTATTGCGCAAACAATCTCTGCCGATACAATCTTGTTTGAAAATAAAATTTTTGATGAATCATTCAAAACTATTATACTTTCTGCCGAAGGGAATAATTTTACTGAACCCGTTTTACTATTGAATTCAAATGATAAAATTAAACTTCAGTTTGATGACTTAAGTGATGAAGTAAAAGAATTGAGCTTTACTATTATTCATTACGACAGAAATGGTAAAAAAAGCTTGTTAACCGAAAGCGACTATTTAAAAGGATTTTATTTTGACCATATTACAAATTACAAAAACTCATTTAATACGATTCAAAATTATTTTCATTACGAGCTAACATTTCCAAATGAAAACATCCAACCGATCATTTCAGGAAATTATCTTTTAGTTGTTTACGACAATGCAAATACAGAAAAGATTTATCTGACTCAACGTTTCTGGATAACAGAAAACAACGCATCAATAACAGCTTCGATACACAGAGCTAATGATATTGAATTACGAAATACACATCAAGAAGTTGATACTAAAGTCAATACAGGATCCTGTAAAATCAACAACCCATACGAAGACAGTAAATTAGTAATAGTACAAAACAATAATTTCTATAATGCTATTTCGGATTTAAAACCGGTATACATAGTAGACAAAGAATGGGACTATAATTATGATCTAGAAAACACTTTCTGGGGAGGAAATGAATTTAGAAACTTCGACACAAGGAGTTTTAAATTCTTAACTGAATTTGTTGACCATATTCAGACTGACTCATTAAATAATTTATCAAGCATTTATTTAAAAAAAGAAATCAAAAAGAACACACAACGTTATGCTGTGTCAGATGATATTAACGGAAAATTTTTGATTAAAATTTACGAAGGACGTGACGCTACTTTGGAAGGCGATTACGGTTATGTGAATTTCAACTTACCGGTAATTGAAAAATTAGATAGCAGTGATGTTTACTTGTATGGTGAAATATCTAACTGGCAATTTTCGCCAGCTTTTAAAATGAATTACATTGATGAATGTGGTTGCTATCAAAAGACATTATTATGTAAACAAGGATACTACAACTATTTGTATTTTGTGAAAGAGAATGAACCAATAAATTATTCTCCGCTGTTAATAGAAGGATCTCATTTTGAAACCAAGAACAACTATCAGCTCTTTTTCTATACAAGTGATATTAACAGCCGTTACGACCACCTTTCAGGATATTTAAACACCGACAATTAATTTTCACCCACTAATTATTTCATTAGCCTCCATAATCAGTCACTTTGTCAAATTTTGACGAGAACTATTAATTAAGATGCTATTTTTGGTGAACCTAAAATTGACCATCATTACATGAATATATTTACAGAAGTTACAGCAGGCATAAAAGTTAGTGTAGAAACATTTTATCAACCAACACATAGCACCCCAGGTTTTAGTCAATATGTATTTGCTTATCGTATTTCAATAACCAACGATAGCGAACATGATGTTCGTTTGAAGAAACGGCATTGGCATATTATAGGTTCAGACAACTCTCACCGAGAAGTAGAAGGCGACGGTGTAGTTGGCGAGCAGCCATTTATTGCTCCGGGAGAAACGTATCGTTATGTATCTGGATGTAATTTAAATACAGAAATAGGAAAAATGTACGGAACCTACTTAATGGAAAGAATTACAGATAATAAACTTTTTTTTGTAAAAATTCCTGAATTTAAAATGGTGGTACCATCAAGATTAAACTGACATTCAACAAGCAGTTAACCAAGTCCCCTGGAATTATTTTCAGGGGTTATTTTTTCTAGCGTATTCACTACAAACTATTCCTGCAGTAACTGCAACATTCAGCGATTCAGCTTTACTCCTGCCATTATCAGGTCGTGGGATATGAATCCCTTTCGTTATAAAACTATTTAAAATAGGATTAACCCCTTTACTTTCGTTGCCTAAAACAATAAAACAATTAGATTCTAAATGAGAATTGTAAATACTTTCTCCTTCAAGAAAAGTAGCATATACAGGCCATTTAGTATTATCAATATTCTTAACCAATACATCAATCAAAGAGCTATAATGTATTTTTAAGTTAAATAAACTTCCCATTGTAGATTGAATAACCTTGGGATTAAAAACATCTGCAGTATCAGGAGAACAAATTACGGATTGCACACCAAACCAGTCAGCGATTCGAAGAATAGTTCCTAAATTACCAGGATCTTGAATATGATCCAATAACAAATGTATTCCTGGCTCAAGATTAGGAACAGGCCCAGTTACAGCAGGCATTTCAACAACTGCTATTACTTTATTTGGAGTCTGTAGTCCACTCACCTTCTCCATTTCGCTATTTGAAATAATCTCTAAAGGAACTTTAATATTTAACTCAGGATTCCATGCATCTACAGCGTAAATGTTTTTTACAACAAATGAAGATTTTAATGCTTCACTAACCATTTTAGGACCTTCAATAATAAACAATCCTTCTTGATTACGGAATTTCTTTTGCTGTAAAGACCGTAAAAAACTTATCGTTGATTTGGATGCCATTAGAATTATTCTTTCGTTTAATATTGTATTTTTACCATTGAAATGAAAAGTCACCAAGACAATCTTCGGCAAATAGTCATTTTTTCTATATTATCAATTTTGATTCTATCCGGATGTTCCGCTACCAAAAGTGTCCCTGATGGTCAATACTTGCTTTGTAAAAATACAATTAAAACCGACAGACCGGAATTAAAAGAAAATTTTAATGCCGTTATAAAACAAAAACCAAACAGAAAAATTTTTGGTTTTATTAGATTTCATTTAAGTGTATACAATTTTGCATTTGGTGGTAAGCAAAATAAATTCAACAACTGGTTAAAAAATACGGTTGGCGAAGAACCTGTATTAATAGACACCGCTAAAGTCACTAAATCAAGTGAGCAACTACTTACCTTGTTTCAAAATAATGGATTCTTTGATGCGGCTGCAAAAGACTCAATTTATTTTTACAAGAAAAAAGCCGTTGCATTTTATATACTCGAGGGGAAAAAACCATATGACTTTTTAAAAATAAAATATGATATAGCTGATACATCAGTAAAGAGTCTCGTTTTAAGAAATGATTCACTCTCACTAATACATAATGGCAATCGCTATTCATCCGTAACTTTACAAAAAGAACGGGATCGCATAACTGCTTTACTAAGAAATTATGGGTACGCAGCATTTAACAATCAGTATATCAAATTTTTGGTTGATACGGGATTTAAATCAAACAAAGCGGAAGTCACACTGGTAATTTCTAATCCAAATGCTACAGAAGAAGAATTAAAAAACAATATTATACCTTCGCATCATATAGGGATTAATAAAAGCATTAGTGTAGAAATGGAATATGAACCGATTGATATAAATCGGAAAAAAATCAATGATAGTATTATATTTAATAACTACACTTTTTATCCAAATGAAGATTCAATATTCCTTTATAAATTTAATCGATTAACAGACCATATTTACATTACCCCTAACTCACTTTACTCGCAAGAAAATATTGATTTAACCTATCAACGACTTGCTGATTTAGGAGTATTCCGTTTTGTAAATATTAAATACGAAAAAATAAAAGAAAGAGACAGTGCTGGAAATGATCAATATCGATGTAACATTCTATTATCGCCTCAGATGCGACAATCGTACAAGTTAGAATCAGAAGGAACGAACAGTGGCGGGAACTTAGGTGTTTCTGGAAGTTTTGTTTATCGAAATAAAAATGTTTTCAAAGGAGCTGAATTATTAGAATTTAAAATTAAAGGCGGACTAGAAATACAGCGATCGCTGACTACAACTGAAAATACAAATAATAAATTGGGATTGTTTAATACATTTGAATTTGGTCCCGAGTTAAGCTTAAGTTTCCCGAGAGCCTTATGGCCATTTACAATTAAAAATTCTAGGAAAGTAAGTAATCCAATAACATCTGTATCGATAGGCTACAATGTACAAAGTCGACCAGAATATTTCAGGCGCCTAGCAAATCTTTCATACTATTATACAAAGAGAACATCGAAATACAATCGCTTTTATTTTTATCCTGCCGAGATCAATTATTTGAAAGTTGATTTAGATACTGCATTTCAACGACAATTATTATCGTACAATAACATCAACTTAATCAACTCCTACACGGACCAGTTAATTATTAATGGACGCTTTAGCTATTTATACAATAATCAGATTGTTGGCAAAGCTGGTAACTTTACTTTCTTACGCTTTAATATTGAACTAGCTGGTAACTCCTTGTCATTATTACCAACGAGTACATATAAGATATCTGAAACAAATAGCCGCTTAATCAGCAATGTTAAATATGCACAATATATAAGACCAGATTTTGATTTAAGATATTATATTAATTTCAACAAAACATCATCGTTGGTAACTCGAATGGCGGTAGGGCTAGGTTATGCTTATGGCAATTCAAAAGTGGTTCCATTTGAAAAAGCCTTTTATGCAGGTGGGCCAAATGATATCAGAGCATGGAGATCGCGCTCATTAGGACCAGGATCTAATGTTACAACAGATTTATTTCAACAATTTGGTGAATTTAAAATAACTGGTAATATTGAATATCGATTCAACCTATATAAATTTATTAAAGGAGCTGTATTTACCGATTTGGGCAATGTTTGGCTTCTGAACAACGCGCTTGAAAAACCAGGAGCTACAATACAGTTAAAAACATTTGGTGACGAGATAGCGTTTGGTTCAGGAGTAGGTCTTCGCGGCGACTTTACATTTTTCATTTTCAGATTAGATGCAGCGCTTAAAATGAAAGACCCCACAAAACCTACTGGCAGCCGTTGGGTTGCTGGAACCAACGATACGAAGGATATTACATTTAATTTCGGAATTGGCTATCCTTTTTAATTTTATTGCACTTTTCGAAATTCAAAATACAAGAAGATACATTTAAATCTTACAATCCAAAACTGCAGTTAAAATAACTACTTATATGTAATTACTTCTTATTACTATCAATAAAATCAGACCATTTTATAAAAAACCTTACATTTTTAAATAGCTAATTAATGGATATTATATCACATTGTAAGATTTAGGATATTTTGAAAAATTAAACTATAGTTCGGCCTGTACTTTTATCGCATCAAATAACTCAAACTAATGCATAAAATATTACTTGTAGACGACCGAACTGAAAACCTTTACGCACTGGAAAATATTCTAGCGTGTGAAAACAGAACAATATTAAAAGCATCATCAGGCGAAGATGCATTAAAAATTGCATTTAGTGAAGATTTGTCTTTAATTCTTCTTGATGTACAAATGCCAGTGATGGATGGATTTGAAGTTGCGCATTTGCTTAAGCAAACAAACAGAACTAAAAAGACACCTATTTTATTTGTAACTGCAATAAGCAAAGAAAAAAAATACATGCTTAAAGGATATCAAGAAGGTTGCATTGACTATTTATTTAAGCCACTTGACATTGACATCACACAAGCTAAGGTAAACACTCTATTAAAATTTTATGAACAGCAAAGAGAGTTAGAATTCAAGAATATTGAACTTGCGAAACTTAATCAAGAAAAAAATTATTTCTTAGGTGTAGCATCTCACGACTTAAGAAATCCAATCGGAAATATAATTTCATTAGTGAACATATTAGAAGATGAATTGAGAGATCAATTAAGCGATGACCTAAGGGAAATGTTGCATATGATGCAAGATTCGGGAAGAGACATGCTTGAACTATTAAACAATCTTTTAGATGTATCAAAGATTGAATCTGGAAACATGAATCTTAAGTTTAAAAACAATTCCATTGCAGAAATAATTCAAAAATCGATTAATGATAATATTCGCACTGCTAATGCAAAACAAATAATATTAGATTATAATATTGCAGACAACTTGCCTAACGTATGTTTCGACAGAATTCATTTACAACAAGTATTAAATAATTTAATATCTAATGCTATTAAATTTTCCTTTGGAAATACACATGTAGAAATCAATGTGAGATTAAAGAAAGAGGAAGTGATAATATCTGTTAAAGACCAAGGGCAAGGAATACCTTCTAATGATATTCACAGAGTATTTTTACCATTTGCGAGAACAAGTGTTTCAAGTACTAATGGAGAGAAAAGTACCGGCCTAGGATTAACAATTGCGAAAAGGATTGTTGAAGCGCACGGCGGAAATATCTGGTTAAGCAGCGAGGTAGGAAAAGGAACAACTTTCTTTTTCAGTCTACCTACGAGGGCTAATCAAAAAGAATTAATACCAATAGAAATATTAAAAAGATAGCTGTTTAAATTTGAAAAAGAGAATCTACGAGGGTGCTCTTTTTTTATACGCCCTCTAATATCATAGCATATCCTTGTCCAACGCCGATACACATTGTTACCATTGCATACTTCTTACACCCTTCCGCTAATTGATGTGAAGCCGACAAAACAATTCGTGCGCCGCTCATTCCTAATGGATGTCCTAATGCAATAGCACCTCCGTTCGGATTGATTCTTGAATCATCATCAGCCAAACCCCAGCTACGGATACATGCCAAACTCTGAGCCGCAAAAGCTTCATTCAATTCAATAATATCCATATCAGACCAAGTAAGGCCAGCATTTTTAAGCGCTTTATTTGCTGCTTCAACAGGACCTATTCCCATAACACGAGGCTCAACGCCAGCAATACCAATAGAAACAATTCTACTTAGCGGCTTTAAATTATTTTTTTGAAGGCCAATATCAGAAGCCATCAATAATGCTGCAGCACCATCATTCAATCCACTTGCATTTCCTGCAGTAACGGTACCGTCTTTACGAAAACTTGCTTTTAACTTAGTAAGGCCTTCAATGGAAGTACCAGGCTTTATAAATTCATCTTTTGTAAACAAAACAGCATCACCTTTTTTCTGTGGAATTGATACAGCTACAATTTCATTTTCAAATTTACCCGCATTTTGTGCGACTACTGCTTTTTGCTGCGACCATAATGCAAATCGATCTTGATCTTCTCTAGAAATAGTATCACGAACTGCCAAATTTTCTGCAGTCTCTCCCATTGCATCAACACCATATAGTTCTTTCATCAATGGATTTACAAATCGCCATCCAAAACTAGAATCGAACATTTGAGCATCACGCCCATAAGGAGTAGATGTTTTAGAAATCACCCAAGGGCCACGAGTCATATGCTCTACACCTCCAGCAATCATTAAATCTGCTTCTCCAAGCATAAGAGAACGACCAGCTGCAGCTACAGCTGAAAGACCTGAAGCACACAAACGATTGATTGTTTCACCTGGAATAGTAAAAGGCAGACCTGCCAGCAATGAAGCCATTCGAGCTACATTACGATTATCTTCACCAGCCTGATTAGCACAACCCATAATAACATCACCTACTTCTGATAAGTCGATGCCTTTATTTTTTTCAGCAAGCTTACGCAATACCAAAGCTGCTAAATCATCAGCACGAACAGAAGCTAATGCACCTCCGAAATTTCCAATTGGTGTTCTAACACCATTAACGATGTATGCGTTTTTGATCATATTATTTTTCTTCTGGGAACCATTCTTTAGATGTTCTGTAAACAATACCTTTAAAGAGTGCAACAATTTGATCTTGTTGATTTGTTACAGTAATAGAATAAATTCCTATTTTATTAGTCAAACTTTTTTCCTCTGAAACAGCATAAACAATATCATTCTCCTTTAATGATATTGTATGCGAAATAGATGTTTCTACAGAAACACTTTGTCGCCCATGTGAATTGGAAGCAAAAGCCAAGGCGCTATCAGCAAGTGAAAATGCAATTCCTCCATGCGCAATCCCAAATCCGTTTAGCATTTCTTTGCGAATTTGCATTTTCAATTTACAATAACCTGACTTCACTTCTATCACATCAATACCTAACCATTGACTAAACCAGTCATGGTCATACATTCTTGATATAATTTTATTAGCCAGATTATCTTCCATCAATAATTTTAATTAAAAAAAGATTTATTATCCCGAACCATCTGTCTTAATAAAACAGAAGCTCGATAACGATCATCGTGATACTCTACATAATACGAATCAAGTAAAGAAAGTACTTTTTCAACTCCAATTTCATCAGCCCACTTTAAAAGACCCTTAGGATAATTAACTCCTTTAGTCATTGATAAATCAATGTCCTCTGCACTCGCAATTTGAAAATACAAAGCATCAGCTGCTTCATTAATCAGCATCGATAAAATTCGAATTACAATCTCACTTGCTAAATCTTCGTCTTGCATTGGATCTTGCTTCACCGCATTCTCGCTGTAATCATAATAACCATGTCCTGTTTTTCTTCCTAGTCTTCCCGACTCTACCATTTTCTTTTGTATGAGTGAAGGTCGAAAGCGAGGATCAAAATAGAATTGCTTCCATACAGTTTCTGTAACAGTATAATTAATGTCATTCCCTATTAAATCCATTAATTCAAATGGTCCCATTTTAAAACCACCTTTCTCTTTCATAGCTGCATCAACAGTAGCCATATCAGCAATTCCTTCTTCAACAATTTTTAATGCTTCCCCATAATAAGGACGTGCTACGCGGTTAACAATAAAGCCCGGTGTATCTTTAGTTATCACAGGAACTTTTCCCCAGCTATGCATTAGCATTTTACATTCCTGATCAAGTCCTTCTTTAGTTTGCAACGCAGGTATCACTTCTACCAAAGGCATTAACGGTGCGGGATTAAAAAAATGGAGACCGATTACTCTTTCAGGTTTGACACAAGCAGCTGCAACAGATGTAACAGAAAGAGAGGAAGTATTGGTTGCTAGAATACAATCTGCACTTACCACTTTTTCTAATGCACTAAAAATTTCTTTTTTAACTTCTAAGATTTCAACAACCGCTTCAATTATCAAAGCGCAATCAGCGAAGCTGTTTAATGAATCGATAACTGTTACTCTGCTAACTAAATTAGCAACCTCTTCAGCAGACATCTTTCCTTTCTCCACTAACTTTGATAAAGAGACTTCCATTTTCTTCACAGCACTTGATGCAAAACCTTCCTTGGTATCAAAAATTACTACGGCATGACCTGCAGCAGCTGCAACCTGTGCAATTCCATTCCCCATGGCACCTGCACCAATAACTCCTATTATGGATTTTTCTGATAACATTTTATTCTCCTTTAAATATCGGTGCTCTTTTTTCAAGAAAAGCATTTACCCCTTCTTTGTGGTCATACGTTTGCCCTGCTTGAGCCTGATAAACTTCTTCTAATTTCAACTGCTGATTTAAATCGGACATCACTGATTTATTCAATAACATTTTCGTTAATGCGATACCTTTAGTAGGCATATTTGCTAATTGAATCACTATTTTATCTGCTTCGCTTTTTAATGCTGCGTCATCAAAACATTTATAAATCATTCCCATTTTTGCAGCATCTATTCCGTTCACTTTATCACCTAACATCATTAATGCTGTAGCTCGTTGCCAGCCAATTAATCGTGGTAAAAAGTAAGTACCACCGCTATCAGGTATTAAGCCTATTTTACTAAATGCCTGAATAAATGATGCGGACTCACCTGCAACAACAATATCGCAAGCTAAAGCAATATTAGCTCCTGCACCTGCTGCCACTCCTTGCACCACTGCAACTACAGGCTTTTGAGCTTCACGAATTTTTATAATAATTGGATTATAATGTTCATCAACAATTTTTTGAATCCCAGGACCATCGGGAGCAATCGCTTCTGCTAAATCCTGTCCAGCACAAAAAGCTTTACCATCTGCCTCAATGCAAATGCAACGCACTAATGAATCGCCAGAAAACTGATCCAAGGCTGCTTGCATCTGCAAGGCCATATCACGATTAAAACTATTAAATTTTTCAGGCCGATTAAGTTTAATGCGACCAACCCCATTTTCTATAGAAGTAATAATTAATGTCATCGTTTAAAATATTACTACAAAGAAAACTAAAAAACGCTTTCCTTATATAGAATTATCAAGTATGTATTAGTGACATTTGAACTGTTCAAACGGCTGACAACATGAATTACAAAAATGTAGTGCTTTACATGCAGTTGAGCCAAAGCGACTTGTTAGAATAGTATCGAAAGAACGACAAAAGGGGCATTCAACAGGTCCTTTATCATTATTAGCAAAAGGGTGTAAATTCTCAAAAGACACTTTTTCGGGTGGAGCAATGCCATAAACTCTGAGTTTTTCCATGGTTTCGTCGGACATCCAGTCAGTTGTCCACGCTGGCTTATAAATAGTTCGAATTTTGGGGGTCATTCCAGCCAATAATAATTTAGCACGGACCTGATCCTCCATATTCTTTAAGGCTGGACAACCCGAGTAGGTGGGCGTTATATCAACTTCAACAACATTATCAGAAATGCGGACATCGCGGACTACTCCAAGCTCCACAATACTTATTGCAGGTACTTCAGGATCCGGAATCGTATTTAACAAATCCCAAATTTCACCAACATCCAATTTTACCATATCGCATCTGGATACATCCTAGGTAAATATTGCATTTCTGCTAATAAAAAGCCTAAATGTTCGGAATGAACACCATTAATACCACCTGAATGAAAATAGATTTTATCTGAGGGAATTATCAAAGTAGCTTTAGTGATTATTTCATTCACCATTGCATCCCATTCTACTTTTAATTCTTTTTTATTAAAGGCAGCACCATTTTGAATTAATAATTCATCAACTTCATTTTGCTCAAACAATTCGTTTGTAAAAGGCCATAGCTCATTTAATGATTTTTGAATTCGTTGATGACTTTCTTCTGTTCCATCACCAAGACGAACAACCCAATCGCCAGCATGACGTACATGATAAGTCACTTCCTTAATTGACTTTGCGGCTAGCCCTGAAATAGTTTCATCTCTACTCTTCATTAAATCACGAAAAAATAAATAATCGAAACATCCATTTAAAAATAGCTTCATCATTGTAAAGCCAAAATCTTTTAAATCAGGCTGCTCGACCATTAATCGATTGCGAAAATCTCTTTCTCCTCTATGAAATGCATAAAAATCCTCAGACTTGCCATTACCTTCTAACTGTGATGCATAAGTATAAAACCCCCGAGCCTGACCAAGCAAATCCAATGATACATTACTCATTGCAATATCTTCTTCTAAAATTGGCCCGTGCCCTGTCCAATCTGCGATTCGTTGAGCATGAATCAATGAATTATCTGCTATTCGAAGACAATATTCTATCAAGGCTATATTTAATTCAGTCATCATATGGTTTTTAATCCGTCAGCTGTTTTAAAAAAATTAGGCGATCTATACATTTTATCGTTTGCAGGGTCGAAGAACGCACCCACATCTTCTGGTGTTGATGCGATAATTGCATTGGTAGGTACAACCCAAATATTAACTCCTTCTTGTCGTCTGCCATATACATCACGTGCATTTAAAAGTGCCATTTCGGCATCTGGAGCATGAACACTTCCAGCATGTTCATGGGCAGCACCTTGTTTTTTTTGTGTAAAAACTTCCCATGTAGGCCATTGATGATTTGAATTCATAATAATCTATCTTAATACTATTAATTAGCTTTTCTTTTTTCTGAGTATGCTTTGGCTGCTTCACGAACCCATTGACCGTTCGAATGGGCATCATTACGCTGCTTTAATCGCAACTTATTACAAGGACCATTTCCATTAATTACCTGAAAAAACTCCTCCCAATTTATTTCTCCAAAATCATAGTGACGCGATTCTTCATTCCATTTCAATTTATCATCAGGAACTTTCAATCCAATTGCCTCCGCTTGCTCAACTGTTCTATCAATAAATCGTTGGCGCAAGTCGTCATTAGTGTATAATTTAACTTTCCACTTTAACAAATCAGCGCTATTTGGAGAATCCTTATCAGATGGACCAAACATCATTAAAGAAGGCCACCACCAGCGGTTCATAGCATCCTGGGCCATTTCCTTTTGTTCTTTAGTGCCTCTCATAAGAAAAGCTAAAATTTGATAACCCTGTTTATTATGAAAATTCTCTTCTCTGCAAATTCGCAACATCGCGCGCGAATATGGCCCATATGAACATTTAGCAAGAACCGTTTGATTAACAATTGCGGCCCCATCCACTAGCCAACCAATTGCACCGATATCTGCCCATGTTAAAGTTGGATAATTAAAAATGGAGGAATATTTTGCCTTACCGGACAATAATTGATCAACCATTTCGGAACGATCCATACCTAAAGTTTCCGCTGCACTGTAAATATAAAGTCCATGGCCTGCTTCATCCTGGACCTTTGCAATAAGAATTGCCTTTCGTGCTAATGAAGGGGCTCTGGTTATCCAATTACCTTCAGGCAACATTCCAACAACTTCAGAATGAGCATGTTGAGACATCATTCTCAACAATTGCTTACGATACTTTTCAGGCATCCAATCTTTAGGTTCAATGACTTTACCATCTTTAATACTATTATTAAAGGCCGTTTCTTTTGCGGATAAATCATCCGTTTTTACTTTTACATCCATAAAACCAAGGTGTGATATTAACTTTGCTAAAATAAGCGATACGAGCATTCTACACAAATGACATTACTCACAAGATAATAACATATTATTCAATTAAATGTTTAGCCGATGATGTTAAGATTTTGCGTAACATCGCAGAGAAATTAAAGTATCAATATGATCCCAAAAGATGATGCATATCAAACTAACACACAACTTATGAAGAAGGTCACCATATCATTCCTAGCTGTTACATTAATTATGATTTTAGGGTCATGCAGAAATGTTAAAGAAGTTACTTATTTCCAAGAATCGAAAGACACTGCTGTTTTAAGTAAGCAAAAATTTATCGAAGAGCATTTTGTATCTATCATACAGAACTACGACATTCTATCTGTTTATGTAAGTAGTTTAAGTCCTGAAGCTACATCCTTTTTTAATGTATTTAGCAAATCGGAAGGCCCTACTGTAGGTGACAGTTATTCGACAAGACCAAATGTCGGATATTTGGTTGATGCAGATGGCAACATAGATATGCCCTTAATTGGTAAAATAAAAGTAGCTGGACTTAGCACCTCTCAAGCAAAAGACCTTATCCAAAAACAACTTGAAAAATACCTACAGCAACCAAGTATCAGATTATACTTTGAGAACTTCAAAGTGACATTACTTGGAGAAGTAGCACATCCAGGAGTTTATACTGTTACAAATGAAAAATTAACATTACCAGAAGCAATTGGATTGGCTGGTGACCTTTCTATCTATGGTAATCGTAAAGAAATAATGTTAATTCGCGAAGTGAAAGGTGAAAAAATTTACATACCAATTGATTTGACAAGAAGAGATGTGTTTTACTCACCATATTATTATTTGCATTCAAACGACATATTATATGTACCTCCTGTAAAAGACAAAGTCTCGCAATCAGACAACTTCTACAAAATAGCTCCTATGTTAATTAGCTTAGGAACGTTATGCGCATTTGTGTTAATAAGGAACTAACACTTTATCTATCAAATTTAATATGAATATGAATCAAGAAAATCAAAACGGATACGACTACAAAGTAAACAACCCAAATAACGACCAGAAAAACGAAAGCGAAAACACAATTAACTTATCAAATATATTTAATAAATATTTTCTTCGTTATTGGTATTTATACATTTACACATTAAGCATCTCATTAGTAACTGCCTATTTTTACAATTGGTATGCAGACAGAGTTTACTTTTCAAGCTGTACTGTATTAATAAAGGATGAAAAAAAGAATATAAATAGTAACGATTTATTTACTCAAATAGGCGCATTTAATAACGAAGGTGGTATCGAAAATGAAATTGGAATTATTCGATCTAGAATGTTAATCTCTAAAACAATTGAAGATTTGCAACTTTATAAAAGTTATTATCTTATCGGAGACGTAAAAACAACAGAAGTATTTGCAAATAAACCATTCGATTTAAAGGAAGACACGCTCTATAATCTTGCTTATACTACTTCAATAAAGCTAGAAATAGTAAATAGTAATAAATACAAGCTTTCATATAACAAAGGAAATACTGAACATGTAGGTTATTATTTATTTAATCGTAAAATAAGTAATGATTTAGGTATATTTTCAGTTGAAAAAACAAATGATTTTAACAGGCAGCCATACGATTCAAAAGAGTTTTCTAAGCGAAAATTTATTGTCAAGCTAGCGGACAAAAGTATGCTATGTGATATTTATCAAAGTGCGCTGAAAGCGGAACCTATAAGCAAAATGTCATCTATGCTTCAAATTTCGATTCAAGGCGCTACACCTTCAAAAAACGAAGCCTTTTTAAATAGACTTTGTGAGTTATATGTGAAAAAAGGAATTGAGTTTAAAAATGAATATGCAGTTAATACACTTTCATTTATTGAACAGCAATTAGGTGCTTTAACCGGCGAAATAAACGAAAATGAAGTAAACGTTGAGAAATTCAGAGTTAACAGAGGAATTACAGATTTATCAATTGAAGCAAATGCCTATTTAGAAAGTGTAAAAAATTTCAATGGAGAAATTTCTCAATTAGCAGTACAATCTAGCTTTTTAGATTATTTAGAAGTTTATGTAAAAAATGACAATAAAAACTTAACTGGAAATATTTCTCCAGGTAGTATTTTAGTTAGCGATCCATTATTACAAAGCTTAGTACTTAAACTTAATGAACTTGAAAATAAAAAGAAATCACAATCAAATTTATCAAAAGAAGACAACCCTTTAATGGTAAGTTTGAATACGGAAATTGCAAATACAAAAGCGTCATTATCAGAAAATATTAAATCATTAAAAAATGGAATTGGTGCTTCTTTGGATGAAGCAAAATTGCAAAGAGGCAGTGTAGAATCTAAACTCAGAAGACTACCTGGCGCACAGCGCGAGTTACAAGGCATGTTAAGAGGTTCGAATATTAAAGAACAGCTATACTCCTATTTATTGCAAAAGAAGGCTGAAACAGCAATTTTACTAGCATCAACTACTGCAGATAATCGTATAATAGACATATCAAGAACTTTTGTGAAACCGCTTAAACCTATTCAAAGTTTAAGTTACTCCATTGCCATTATTTTGGGATTAATACTACCAGCATTAATAATTTACATCCGCACAGCATTCAATGATCGTATTATTGATAGAAACGACTTAGAATCCAGAACCAATATTCCTATTATTGGCATGATTGGATTAAGTGCATCAAAATCAAGCTTAGTAGTAACGGAGAAACCCAACTCACATATTTCAGAAGCTTTCAGAACGATTCGTACTAATCTTCAATATTTTAATCAAGGAAATCCAAAGTCAACAATTCTTGTAACATCATCTATTTCATCAGAAGGGAAAAGTTTTACTTCCGTAAATCTTGCCTGCATGTTGGCATTGTCTGGCAGAAAAACAATTCTGGTTGGTTGCGATTTGCGTAAGCCGAAAATTACAAGTGGATTTGACTTTGTCAGTGAAATTGGTTTAAGTAATTACCTAATTGGATTAAATAATGAAAAAGAAATTATTCAAAATTCAGGAACTATTCCTAATCTAGATATTATCTTATCAGGTCCAAAACCTCCAAACCCTTCTGAGTTGATTATATCACCAAAGATGGATGAACTTTTTACTTATTTAAAAGCCAATTACGATCACATTATTTTAGATACACCTCCTGTGGGTCTAATTACGGACGCAATAGTATTATCTAAACATGTTGACATAAATATCTATTTAGTACGTCAACGAGTTACCCGCAAGCATCACATGAATTTTATCAATAAACTACATAATGAAGGGAAATTGAAAAATGTTTGTATCGTATTTAACGCAATCAAAGCATCGAATAGAAGTTATGGTTATGGATACGAATATGGTTATGGTTATGGCTATGGATATGGCTATGGATATGGCTACTATGAGGAAGATAAAAATAAAAAGAGTTTTAAATCAACTTTTAAAAAACTATTTAAACGAAAGAGTTCGGAAGCCTAACTTCAATAAGTAGAGAATGAACAAAATTCGTTCAAAAATAAAATCAATTCTTGACGGAGAAACCCAGACATTATTTAAAAATAGTGCATGGGTTTTTGTGTCTAATTCATATGGAATATTATTAGCATTTCTGCGATCTATTGTTATCGCTCGTGGACTAGGTGCTGAAATCCTGGGTGTCTATTCTGTAATAATTGCCTTTGTTTTAACGATTCAGGAAATAATTAAACTTAATGTCCCATTAGGAGTGATAAAATTTGGTGCGCACTTTCTATCCAATAAATCACCTGAAAAACTAATAAGCTTACTTAAGAGAGGAATAACATATAGCATGCTATCTGCATTAGTTTCTGTTATTGTCATTGCAATAATTTCACACTTCTTTTACGATAACTTTTTTGATTTACAAGGACTGCAAAAGTTTGTAATACTTTTTGCTATAGTGAATGGAATATGTTTTTTAGACAATATTGGAAGAGCCGTATTAAAAATTTATTATCGTTTTAAAGTCAATTCAATTGTTCAGATGATTATGGACACCGTTGAGTTTTCTGCAATTGTGATTTGCATATATAACTTTCCAAATAATCTAGATTACTTTTTCTATACTTTAATCGCCACGAAGTTGCTAAATTCTTTAATTTGCAATTTATCGGTATTCATCGAATTAAGAAAAGAATTACTTCCCTATTTAAAATCACCTGTTAAAGCATTAGAAGATCAATATGCCGAAATTCGTCATTTTATTTTCGGCCATTCATTTGGAAACACATTAAAAACAGTGTTAAACCAAGGTGATGTACTTTTATTAAATTATTGGGGTACCCACGCAGCAGTTGGACTTTATATAATATCAAAGAAATTAGCTTATGCTATTTTAGCAGTGACTGACCCATTAGTTACTTCTGTTTATCCACAGTTTGCGCATTTGGTATCACAAAAAAAATTCCGAGAACTAAAACTAATGTTGAATAAAATCACGAAGTTGGCGTTGATTCCTGTCTCGTTTTTTCTTATAATAGTATTCACTTTTAAAGGACAAATAATTACAATTATTTACGGCGAAGAATTTAGAGCAGCATCGAGTACGTTCTTTATCCATTTCATTGGAGCAGCTCAAGGATCATTATTCTTTTGGTGCTTACCAATAATTCAAGGCTTAGGACTCACCTATCTTCGCCTAAAAAGTTCTATAATTGCTATAATTATCGACCTGATATTAGCATGGATGCTTACGCCACAATTCGGCGCGAATGGCGTAGCTATTGGTTTGTTGGCTGCCAACTTAATAACAACTTTCTATTTTGTATATTACTCCTATAAAAAAATAAATACAGAAATAAGTTTATCAAATTCTTCAATTTAGTTTATTATGTCTATTAAAAACGCTAGTGCAATCTCTGCAGCCATAAAACATCCGTTAGCGGCCCTTGCCTTTAAACTTGGCAATAAAGCGGCCATGCATGATGCGTTGATACTTGACAGTGCAAATTATTTGTGGGGCAACGACACCGATATAAAAGGTTGGAAGAATGCTTTAGATGAGCTTAAAAACAATGATTTAATTGCACCAAACGAGAACAAACATCAGACAATAGTAGGAAATAATCTAAATACTACTTTTGGTAAATGGATTTATTGTTGTATTCGAGTAACGAAACCAGAAACAGTCATTGAGACAGGAGTGGCACATGGATACTCATCTTGGATTATATTGAATGCCTTAAAGAAAAACAACAAAGGTATTTTGTATAGTATTGATTTACCAAACCACGATACAAACATCGATTATAATTTTAAAGACCAACCAACAACAGGATGGATGGTACCTGACGTTTTAAAAGATCGCTGGAAATTAAATTTGGGAGATGCTAAAATCTTATTGCCAACTTTATTAAAAGAAATCGGAGAATTAAGTATTTTCTTTCATGATAGTGACCATAGCTACGAACACATGAAATACGAGTTTGAAACTTCGCATCCTTTTTTTATGAATGGTGGATTATTATTGAGTGACGATGTGCATAAAAACTCGGCATTTGCCGAACATGTGGAACACAATACATTAAAAGCACTACAATTTAACAAAGGCGGAGCCGCAATAATTAGAAAATAAGTGGACACAGTTTATATCTACATATCACCTTACGATATTCTTCGTCCGAGAACGAACCAGGTAAGTGATGTTAGATTTTGCGATGGATTTATTCAGAACAACCGAAAAATCCACCTTATTGTTCCCTATGTAAACAGGCCAGATAATATTTCCAAATCCGATGTATTTGAAAACTATGGGATATCCGATCAACTCGAAATTCATTATTTAAATACAAATTTCAAATCGGATGTAAAAGGGAAATTAAATTTCTTGAAAATAGCATTTTTGAATTACTTCCAAATCAGAAAAATTATTAAGTCACAAAAGAATAATTATATTCTGATTTCCCGAAGTGTACTTATTTTACTGCCCTTAATGATGCTGAAGCTCTTACTGGGGAAAAACATTAAACTAGCCCACTGGGCGCATGACTTTAGCAAGAAGAAAATTTTTCAGCAGACTTACTTGCGCTGTGATCGCATTATTGCTACGAATACCTCCATCATTCAATCCATTCATCAATTAACAAAATACCCCTTAAATAAGACTATTATTTCATCAAACCCCATTACACAACAGCAAGCAGACTTTTCAATTGACAAAACAACCGCTCGATTACATTTAGGAAGGAGTATGGAAGAAAAGCTGATTGTGTACACAGGGAAACTTGCCAAAGAATACAATCAAGAATTAGAATATATTTTAAATGCAGCTAAACGATTACCTGATATGCAATTCGTTTTTACAGGTGGAAAACCATTAGCTGTTGAGTATTGGAAGGAACGTTGTAAGGAGCATCAAATAACTAACACAACATTCACTGGATACATTCACAATTATCAGGAAATTAAATATTATCAATTTGCTGCAGATGTTTTAGTATCATATTATACAAAACAGGGACATGATGTCAACTATAATTTCCCAAATAAAATATGTGAGTATATGTTAACGGGAAATCCTATAATAACACCCAACTACCCTGCTACGCAAGATATATTAAATGAACATAACTGCTATTTTGTAATGCCAGAAAATGAAGATGAACTGGCAAAGAAAATAAAGATGGCAATAGAAGATGTAGAGAAATCAACAAATATTGCAAAGCAAGCACGATTAGATGTGAAAAAAAACACCTTTAAAATACGAGTATCAAATATTATAGATTTTTTAGAAAGTAATGAATAACCTTTCAAAATATTTGAGCTTTGGTTATACTAACCGAATTAGTAAATACCTATCAATGGTTTTACCAGATCGATTGATATTTTCATTCTTTGTAGAAAATCATATTTCAAAGAAACACACAATACAGAAGAACATTTACAATGTTGAGCTACAATCATTAAAATCGACAAATCAAATTACTAAAGAACTTCAAGATCTATGTAATAATTACAATTTTGAAAAATCAATTATGCTTTCTGTTTTTGGTAGTATAGCAACTGAGGAAATTACCAATTACAGTGATTTTGATGGTGTTTTGATTTATGACGAGGAAAAATTCATTAATCATATTTCAATAATAAATCTGAAGCGACTGATTGAGAAAATTAATTTAACAGCTCATTTGCAGGACAGCTTACAGCACCATAGAATATTAGTTTTTGGCAAACACGAAATGATTAAGAAATCAGATGATGTTATAAATAATTTAATTACCGAATCTAAAGTAATTAATGGCACAAGTGAAATAAGTTTAAACAAGCATTCAAAAGCAGACTACGGCAGCTCACTAAAAAAACTAGTCCATAGTATTCAAAAAAAAATGATTCAGGAGCACCTATGGGAGAATCAATATTTCTTCAAAAATATGTTGAGCGAATTATTACTCCTACCTTGTTCATATTTACAATGTCAAAATAAAAAATACATTAGCAAAAAAGATAGTTTTGAAGCAATAAAAAGTGTGTTACAACCGAATGAATTAGCACTTATTAGTAAACTTGAAGATATAAGAAAGAACTGGAAACAGAACGTGATAAATAAGTCTGATTTAAATAAAACTACAATTAAAAGCATTAAAGCTAATTCGAAAACACAATTGGAATTCATTGCAATTTTATCTGAAATCAAAATAGATTTATTGTTTCTTATTAAAAGATTAGAATCGAATGATTAAAATAGCTTTTATAATTGACAAAGAGTTTATGCATTCCTTAATTGAAAAATGCAGAAAAAAGCTGTTGTCAGATTTGAATTGCATTGTTTATAGTATCCAATGGAATCACGATTTACGAAAAAACTTCCCTAAAGCAAATGAATATGATTTCGTAATTAATTTCTCAACTCATACGTTTTTTAAAAAAGATTACCAATTCGACAATCTCATCCAAATTCCATTCATATCGAATTTAAGATCGGGAATATCAAGAGAATTATATCAAGGTATAATAAATAACGATGACTGTTTCTTGCTTAATACAATAAAATCGTTTACAGGCAAACAATCCTTTCAAATTCATGAACATCGATATTTAATAACTCATCATTCCTACAATCGTTCATTTATATTTATCATTGATAAAATTCCATCATTAGTAATTGAATCTATCAAACGATATAAAAATGAAAATCAAATTATATGGCAGGATAATCATCCAAAGTCAATACATCTTGGGCAATATAGGCTCAAGATTTTTCTAAACAAATTAACGCATTACCTAAACACAGTATTTACCTATCATTATTGGAAAACAGGAATAATTGAAAATTCAATATCCGATATAGCAAATAACAAATCACTTTTAAAACAAGTTCAATGGATAAACATAAAAAATAAACGTGATTTTATTGCGGACCCATTTGGCTTCACCACTGCTAATGGAGAATATTTAATTTACGAGAAATTTAATTGGATAAAAAACAAAGGACATATTGAAGTAATTGAACGATTGACAAAGAAAGTTGTATTTAAATTAAAAGCAGATTTTCATTTTAGTTATCCTTTTGTATTTGAAGAAGCTAATGAAATTTATATTATCCCTGAAACACACCAAACCAATTCGATAGATTTATACAAATGGAATGATGATAAACAGGAAATGCAACTAGTAAAATCAATCATTGATCATTTTCCCGGAGTTGATAATTCCATTTTAAAGCACGACAACAAATACTGGCTTTTCTGCACAACATCAAAACACAAAATGGCAGACCACCAGTTGAACCTTTTTTATGCTGATGAACTAACTGGAGAATGGACACCACATCCTTTAAATCCTATTGTTACGTCAATCATAAGCTCAAGACCAGCAGGTAGCTTTATAAAAATAGATGGCAAAATAATACGGCCATCACAAAATAGCGGGAATACCTATGGTGGCAAAATAGTTTTAAATGAAATAACAGAATTGACTGAAACTAATTATTCAGAAAAAAAAATCGAAGTAATTACACCAGAAGATTTTAAAAAAAGAAGTATAGTTGGCGTACATACAATCAGCTCAATAGGCAATTATACTTTAATTGATGCTAAATTCACAGGTTTTAAAATAGGCAAACTTCATTTCTAGTATGCAGATCATTAATTATCCTTTAACTGGTTATCAAAAAGAAGATTATTATCATTTGTATGATAAGGTTGTTAGTTTGTTAAAGAATAACAATGATGTTAAATGCATTTGCACTTTTGGAGGTGTTAATCAGCCAGGCATATCAGATATTGACCTTCTGATTGTTTTTAAAAATGGCAGCTCTTTTAGTGGTGATATCGTATCAGATTTAAGCGCTAAAGAAAAATCCTTGTTTACTCATGGTGTTATGGCCTTGTCCGAACAACATTGGTTTCAGAACAAAGCCTACGCATTGTGGGATAATCAAAAAATTATTTTTGGCACAGAACCAATAGGTAATATAATAAAAATGAATGATGATGAATTACGAATAATAAAAAAGGAAACCGCACTAGAGTTTTTTTATACTAACTATATAGACTTGACATTGCAAAAAGAATACGGAATAATAAAATTAAGAGACACCTTACAACATACAAAAGGTCTTGTTTACGACCTAGATTATTTAAACATAAGCAACTCACCAATCGATAACTATATTTCGAAGGCGAAAGGATGGATTGACAATTGGCACATTTTACAACCTACGAATTCAGAAATAATTATTTGGTTTATAAAATTCTATGATGCATATTCTTTGTTTTTAATTGAAATTTTTAAGCATAATAGAATTTTTCTTTCTGATAAACTAACGCGATTATTTGCTAAGAATATTCTATTAACCAATTCAGATACTATTTCTTATAAACGAAAAGGAATAAAAGCCCCTTCCATACTCTACCCTATTCTCCAAAAGCGAACATTAAAAATATCGAATAAACTAAATAAATTTGAATTTTTCATACCTTCAACTAATCGACCTGAAAACTTTATTTTAGAAAAGAGAATCGCCTTTTTTAGTGAAATGAAAAAATATAACCAACAACATTTTCCTAAATTAGGATTATTAACTACTAGCTTAATGTCAAAATTAGTTTAATTATGGATTTTAAAAACCCGGGAGCATTAATAGAGGATAATTGGAGATTAAGTTTCCTGAAAAATTATTTCAAAAAAAATTCGTTTAAAAATGCAACTCTTCTTGACCTAGGCTGCGGATCTAGACCTTATTATAATATTTACTCTAATTATTTCGAGAAAACAATTGGTGCTGATTTGGCCGGTATGCCCTTTCCTCAAAAGGCAATTGATATTTATTGTCCCGCAACCGATGTACCTATGCCTGACGAAAGTGTGGATTGTATACTATGTACTGAAGTAATGCATGACATAAAAGAACCCTCGGAACTAATTAACGAATGCTATCGATTATTGAAAAAAGGAGGAATACTAATTTTAACAACGCCTTATCTAGTACCAATTGCTGATGGACAATGGGACAACTATCGATTTACAAAATACGGATTAAAATATGTTATTGAGAAAGGAGGCTTTAATGAACTTGAAATAATTCCCGTTAGCGATGTAGTTGGTGCAGGAATCACACTTCTTGTTAAACCAGTATTGCGCTTTTGGAATTTATTAGCTAAAGCAACACGTATCAATTTCTTTCGTCAATGGTATAATCCCTTGCTGTTTATTTCCGTAATGATTCCTCAATTACTTTACATGACTTTACGACCATTACCTATTTTTAAATCAATGCTAAAAAAATTCAGCTACGGACCAATAGGTTATATTACGGTTTCAAAAAAATAAGATGAAGGTTTTACATATCATTTGGTCGTCGAATATTGGAGGGATAGAAAGTGTTGTGCTTAACTTAGCCATTGCACAACAAAAAAACGGCGATATAAAGCCAGTCCTTTTCGCGGCAAAATCAGAAGGCCCATTGATTGAAAAAGCGAAAGAAAAAAACATAGAACTATTAAAAGGTAATTTTAAAAAAGGAAGCAGCAATATTTCAAAACTAAATGAATGTGTGAAATTATTTAGCCAATTTGACATATTACATCTTCACTCATTCAACCCTGTAATTGCATTAGCAGCTATTCTTTCAAAACGAAAAATAGTTTTTACCGAACATGGCAACTTTGCATTCGAAAGAAAGCAAGGATTATTAGAGCTTATTTCAAAAAAGCTTCAGGAATTATTCTTAAATAAATTCACGCAACATATTACATTTAACTCCAACTTTTCAAAAACAACAGCAATCGTAAGATATCACCTAAATAAAAATTCATTAAGTGTGGTTTATAACGGTTGCGACTTACCACTTTTGAATAGTGAAGTTTATGAAACTTCGGATATAATTCGAATTGGGTTTGTAGGGAGATTGGTGGAAGTCAAAAGAGTTGACCGAATACTTGAATCGATCGCAGCCATCAAAAACAAATCGAAAATAATAGTCGAACTAATTGGTGATGGTCCACAGATGAAAAATATTTCACAACAAATATCAAAATATAATTTAACCGATACTGTTCAACTGTTAGGCTTCAAAAACGAATTATCAAATTATTATAACCAATGGGACTTATTAATTGCACCTTCATCCAACGAAGCATTTGGTCTGGTAGCCATTGAAGCCTATTCGCATGGTTGCGCAGTAGCTGTATTTAATGATGGTGGCGGGTTGGCAGAATTAGTAAATCAGTGTGAACCTACTATGATTTTTGATACCACGTACGATCTAACTGTTTTTATTGATTCGTTAATTGAAAAATCTATCGACATTAATAAAACAAGTCTTCGAAATCATCGACGCGCATTTTCTCAGAAATTCTCAATAGCCCAAATGGAATCCTCTATTAAACAAGTTTACTTATCTTTATAACGTGTGTGGAATTAATGGATTTATGATGTTAGGTGATCAATTGCCAATTGAGGCAAGCGAGTACCTGTTACGCATGAATCAATCGATTAAGCATAGAGGGCCTGATGATCAAGGCACCTTTATAAATATAGACAAGGGGCTTGCACTTGGGCATTTACGATTAAGTATTATTGATTTATCGGAGGCTGGACATCAACCTATGTTTGATGAGCGAGGGAATTGCATTGTTTTTAATGGTGAAATTTATAATTATCAAACTATAAAAAAAGAAATCGCCGATTGCAAATTTAAATCTGATAGCGATACAGAAGTATTACTACAACTTTATCAACGGGAAGGTCATAGCGCATTACATAAGCTAAATGGAATGTTTGCATTTGCCTATTTCGATAATAAAAACAATGTACTGAAATTAGCGAGAGACAGAGCAGGAAAGAAACCTCTTTACTATTCTACCATGGGAGGTGTGTTTTCATTCTCATCTGAAATAAAAGCACTGCTTGAATTACCCTGGATAAAAAAAGAACTTGACGAAGAAGCACTCTACCATTTCTTAACTTTTAACCATGTTGATGCGCCTTCTACATTTTTCAAAGGAATTAAAAAACTTGGAGCGGGTGAATGTATGACAGTTAGTAATAATGGAATTGTAGAACATAAAAATTATTATCAGATCGATTATCAAAATCTTAATTCATTTAGTGAAAATGAAATCAAATCAACACTTTTTAAAAAGCTAGAAAGTGCTGTTGACTTAAGAATGGTAGCAGATGTACCCGTTGGTGCGTTCTTAAGTGGGGGTGTTGACTCAAGTGCAGTAGTTGCCTTAATGCGTGCAAAATCGGCCGGAACAATAAAAACATTTTCAGTAGGCTTTGAAGGGCAACCTGACTACGATGAAAGAATATATGCTCAAAAAATCTCAAAGCAATTTAACACTGAGCATTATGAAAAAATAGTTGGGAAAGAAGATATAGAAAATTTCCTGCCTTCTATTGTTTCTATTTTTGATGAACCAATGGCTGATGCTACTTGTATACCTGTATATTTCATTTCTGAATTAGCAAGAAAGCATAATACGATTGTTGTACAAACGGGGGATGGTGCTGATGAATTGCTCGCAGGATATAATAGCTGGCAAAAATATGAACAGATTTATCCATATTATAATCTACTTAACAAACTTCCTAATTCTATTTTAAAATTAGCATCTTCAACAATTGGATATGACGATAATAAAACGGGATTACGAGAAATTATTTATCGAGCATCAAAAAATCAGGAGTTGTTTTGGGGCGGTGCTAAAGCATTTAAAGAAAGTACAAAAAAACAAATCCTTTCAAACGAGTTCTTACAAGAGCATTTCGATTTTGATTCGTATTCCGTAATTAAAAAACACCTCGAGGAGTTTCAAAAGATTAAGCAAAAAAATAGTTGGCTTAGCGATAAAGACTGGCTGTGTTATTTAGGTTATAAATATTTAATTCCTGCCAAGTATCTTTATAGGATGGATCGAATTGGAATGGCGCACAGTATTGAGATAAGAACTCCTTTTTTAGATTACGAGTTCGTAAACTATGCATTATCTATTCCCTACTCGCTAAAATCAAAAAATAAAATCCCCAAATACATCTTAAAAAAATCACTCGAGCAGACCTTGCCACATGATATTCTTTATAGAAAAAAAATGGGCTTTTGCGTTCCTTTAAAAGAGTGGTCGCAAGATATAATAATCAGAAATATTGAAGATGAACTGAGCAGCTTTTGTAAGAACACTTCATTTTTTAATGAGGAAGGATTGCGTAACCAGATAAAATCTATGAAGCACGGTAATAAAGATTATACTAATAATCTTTGGACAATTTACTTTATCATGCAATGGTTTAAAAAATGGATGTAATGAAGAAGGTTGTATTAATCACCAATATTCCTAACCCCTACCGTGTACCGTTGTTTAACGAGTTGTCGAAGCAATTAAAAAATGAAAACACTCGTTTAAAAATAATTTTCGCCAATAAAACCTATAAAAGAAGACTCTTTCGAATTAACGAAAATGATTTTAATTTTGACTATTGTTATTTAAATAATGAAGCCATAACAGTTGGTAATAATAGTGAAAATTCCTACTTCACTTATAAAGGACTTTTTCAGCAATTGAAAAATGAAAATCCTGACGTTATTATTGTTTCTGGATTTTCGAGTGCAACAATAAAAGTATTTTTATATTCATTGATAAAGAGAACTCCCTATATCATATGGAATGGCTCTATAGCTAAAAAAGGAAGAAAAGATAGCTTTATAAGAACATTGCAAAGAAGACTATTAACAAGTTTTGCAACCGCATTTGTTGCTTATGGAAGTAAAGCAAAGGAATATTTAATAAAATTAGGAGCCAGCGAGAATCAAGTTTTTATTTCTACTAATACTGTTGATACTTCGTATTTTGAAACAGCCACCAATGACTGTCGGCTAAGTATAGATGATGATGGTCTAAATCATTTTCTTTATCTTGGATATTTGGTTCCCAGAAAAAATGTTGGATTATTAATAGACATGGCCAACAATTTACAAAAGCAGCGAAATGATTTTTGTATTGATGTAATTGGAGATGGAGAAAGTCGTGAACAATTGGAATTAAAAGTTAAAAATCTTGGTCTATCTCAATTTGTAAAATTTCATGGATTCAAACAAAAACATGAGCTTCCACCCTATTTTGCGCAAACGAAAGCCTTATTATTCCAAACAGATTTTGACATTTGGGGCTTAGTATTAAACGAAGCTATGGCTGCAGGAGTTCCTTGTCTATCCTCCGTAAATGCAGGCGCTAGCAGCGATCTAATAAAAAATGGCTATAACGGATTCATAGTTGACTATGAAAACAAGTCGGACATTATTGAAAAAATCAATTTTATCATTGAAAACCCAGAAAAAGTAATTGAAATGGGAAAACGCGCATCAGAATTTGTAAATACAAATGCTAATCTAAATGTATGTGCGAAAGGGTTTGTAAATGCGATAAGATCTATTGAGGAAAATAAGTAAACAATCATTAATTTTAGGTCCTCAAAGACATTCCTTCAATTCAGCTTGATTTTGTAAGGACGGTCAACTTAGTTTAATTATGAATTTCAAAGCCTGGATTAATTGGTATAGGTCATTGCAAATATCTCGCAAGTGGTTTGTGATTCTTATTATCATTCGTCCATTAATCGATAACTTCTACGAATTAAAAGAAACATCTGTATTTGCCAGTCCTCTTTATATTGTGGGTATTCTTACCCCAATTTTAGTTTTATTTAGCTTCACCTCGAAAAACTTTTTAAACGAAAACAAGGCGGTACACGATGTCTTAATTAAAGTATTTGCATTCTTCTTATTTGGAAATTGCATCTATTTCTATTTTACACAATTTTCAATTATAGCCTTAGGCGATGTAATAAAATATACTACACCTATTCTCTTATATTTTTATGCGCGTTCTTTTATTCGTTCAAAACAGGACCTCGATGGCATCTTATTCTCATGTTTAATTGCCTGTGTTTTCCCATTGGGAATGTTACTATATGAATCATTTATCAATCCAATTGCTATTGAGTACATCAGCACTGGGAGAGGCGGTGGTTCTCGAATTCGAGGAGCCTACGCTGACATTATGAATTATGCTGTTTACATCGAACTGTTTTTTATTATTATCAGTTACTGGTTTTTAAGCAATTTGTATAGTAAGTCTAAAATAAAAATAAATGCAATTCACGTTGCAACTGCATTAGCATTTGTGGTTTTTGCATTATCAAGAATTAAACATGTATCCACATGGACTGTCACATTGGTTGTATTCTTATTGCTGATGATTCACAACTTAAGAAATGTAAGAGGTCTTATTTTCGTAGTGGTATTATTGACTATTATTTCATCATTCTTTGCGCAAAGCATTTATGATTCTCAAATAGAGCCTCTAATTGGAAAAGAATTAAAAGTTATTGATGGGGAAAGTGAAACCAACCATGCTTTCAATGGCCGAATGAGTCGATGGGAACGCTATTTCGAAATATGGGAGCAAATGCCCATGACCAACCACTTTATTGGTATCACTACAGCTAACTTCCCAGAAACAGATAATATGATTGGTGCAGGAATGCATTCGGATTACGTTCGACTGTTATTCTTAACTGGTTTCGTTGGCGTAGGAGCATATGTACTTTTCATATTAGCCGTAGCTAGCAGATACACACAATTACGAATGCCTGAAAAATTCCTTTTAACCGCCACAGTTTCAGCATTGCTACTATGGTCGGTAAGTACCATCCCAACCTTATATGCCCCACTAATTTATTTTACATACCCCGTATTTGCCTACGCTTTGCTTCCAAAAAAACTTCAATAATTATGGGCGGCAATAAAAAGACTATCTTGCTTTTAGGTAAACTTCCTCCTCCCTACATGGGGCCATCTATCGCAACAGAATTATTGTTAAAGTCGAAATTGTCTAGCAATTTTAACTTGCTTCATATAGACACCAAGGTAAATACTGATTTAAAAAATATTGGCAAATTGTCTTTTGATAAAATCAAAAAGAATTTTTCGATTTATAAAAACCTTATTACCGTAAATCGAAATGGCAAACCGCAACTGGCTATTATTCCATTTAGTCAAACTACCATAGGATTTATTAAAGACTCCATTTATATTCACATTTGCCTGCTGCTTAAAACAAAAGTGCTTTTACATTTAAGAGGCAGTGAATTTAAAATATGGATGAACCGTTCGAATCATTTAACGCGTTGGTATGTCAAATCAACTTTAAACAAGTGTGAAGGTGTTATAGTGCTCGGCAATAACTTGAAATATTTATTTGAAGGATATTTACCTGAAAATAAAATATTCGTTTGTCCAAATGGAGGTACCTATCAAATACCAGCGAAAAATAAATCAAACGAAAAAATAAAAATTTTATACCTAGGAAATCTGCAACCATCAAAAGGCATAGAAGATGTAATTGATGCTGCAAAATTATTACATGATAAAAGCATTAAGTGTACATTTGATATTATTGGAGGATGGAGAAATGAAGAAGTAAAAAACAAATGTTTAAATATTGTCAGAGAGAACGAACTCGATATTAATTTTTATTCCCAGGAAGAAAGTAATAGAAAGTTTGACTTAATGGCTCAATCAGATATATTCTTATTTCCACCTCGTGCACCAGAGGGACATCCATGGGTTATTATTGAAGCTATGGCATCATCATTACCTGTAATAAGTACAGATCAGGGAGCTATTATTGAATCAGTAATAGATGGGGAGAATGGCTTTATTGTAAAAACTAAGTCGCCAGAGGAAATAGCTACTAAAATAGAAATTTTGATAAACGACGAAAATTTAAGAAATTGGATGAGTAATAAATCGCGAGAATTATACGAAGCCAAATTCACCGAAGAAAAAATGGTTCAACGATTAACCGATATAATCAATAAAATAACTGCTTAATAATGGAACAACTTACACAGAATTTAAAAGATGGAGCAATGCAAATTATGCAGGTACCATTCCCTGCGCTTAATGCAGGTCAGGTACTTGTTCGTAATCATTATTCATTGATAAGTGCGGGAACAGAAGGGAAAACTGTGAGAGATGCGCGATTAGGTTATATTGGAAAGGCGAGAGCAAGAAAAGAAGAGTTTAAAAAAGTTATTCAAACGGCTAAGACCATAGGTTTTTTAGAAACCTATAAAATGGTAATGAATAAACTGGATGCACCTAGCGCATTAGGATATAGTTGCGCGGGTGAAATTATTGCAGTTGCCGATGATGTTAAAGAATTTAAAATTGGGGATAAAGTAGCTTGCGGTGGTGCAGGTGCTGTGCATGCAGAAGCAGTAGCTATTTCAGTCAACTTGTGTGTGAAATTAGATGATAATGCAGATTTAAAGTCAGCATGCTTCACTACAGTAGGAGCAATAGCGATGCAAGGAATTCGTCAGGCTGATTTACGATTATCGGAAAATTGTGTTGTTATTGGATTAGGACTGATTGGCCAAATAACAGTTTCTCTTTTAAAAGCATCAGGAGTAAATGTGATTGCAATTGATATTGATCCGAATCAAGTTGCTAAAGCCAAAATGATGGGAGCAGACTTATCATTATCCAGAAATGATGAATTACTTTCCTATAAAATAAATGAATTTACAAATGGATATGGTGCAGATGCGATAATTATTACTGCGAGTACTAGCTCTAATGACCCAATAGAATTAGCAGGAGAACTGTGCAGAAAGAAAGGCAAAGTAATTATTGTTGGAGCTGTACCAACAGGTTTTTCAAGGAAAAATTATTACATCAAAGAGCTAGAACTTAAGATGTCTTGTTCGTATGGCCCAGGCCGTTATGATTCAGAATTTGAAGAAGAAGGAATTGACTATCCTTACGCCTATGTTAGGTGGACGGAAACTCGTAACATGCAAGCCTTTGCTAAATTATTACAAGAACAAAAAATTCCAATTGATAAAATCATTACGCATGAATTTGCATTTGAAAATGCGAAGAGCGCCTATGATTTAATTCTAGAAAAAAATGAGCCCTTTACTGGTATTGTATTAAAATACGATGTAGAAAAGAAAATCGAATCGAAGGTTGTACTTAATCAAACTATAAAAGCAAGCAAAGTTAATATTGGACTAATTGGTGCGGGCTCCTTTGCTCAAAATATCCTGCTACCAAGAATTGCGGCTACAGAAAGTTCCTTTATTGGATTAACCACAGGCAAATCAAATAACGCTATCAATATTTCACATAAATACAATTTCAATTATTGTACAAATGAAGTAAACGATTTGTTTAATGATAAATCTATAAATACAATTTTTATTACCACTAGACATGATAGTCATTTTGAATATGTAAAAAAAGGAATTGAAAACCGTAAAAATGTATTTGTCGAAAAACCACTTTGTTTAAATGAAGAAGAATTGAACATTATAAAGAATGATATTGAAAAATATAATGGCAATATCATGGTAGGATTTAACAGAAGATTTGCTCCCTTATTACAAGCAATTAAATCTAAAACCAGCAGCGACATTCCTATATCTATTCATTATAGAATAAATGCTGGATTAGTTGCAGCAGATCATTGGACGCAAAATCCAAAAATTGGCGGCGGCCGAATAATTGGAGAGGTTTGTCATTTTATAGATTTATGTGCATACATTGCAGGGAGCAAAATTAAATATGTATCCGGATTTAACATGCTAGCTGTAGGCAATACCGAAGATACCGTTACTATAAATCTGTTTATGGAAAATGGAAGTATTGCTAATATTTGCTACTACGCAAATGGATCAAAAGAACTAGCTAAAGAAAGAATAGAAGTTTATAATGGAGGCAACAACTACATACTTGAAGATTTCAAATCGCTAAATATCATTGGCAAGAGCAATAAAAAAGTCGAGCAAAAACAAGATAAAGGACATCAGCAAGAAATTATTGAATTTATTAATTCAATAAAAGAGGGGAAATCAAATCCAATTGCGTTTGATGAAATTTATAATTCGATGTTGGCAACATTTAAGGCAATTACATCTATTCGCAGCAATGGGCAATCAATAAAGGTTGAATAGCACTATGCCGCACATTGAAGATTCTTTAGTTAGACTACAACATTACATCGAAAAGGAGGCGTACAAAGGCTACGATCCATACGATACTTTAATGTCGTTTATACCATTCGTAAAAATCAACAAATGGTTAGCTATCATCGCTACGCAAGTCCAAAAGAGAAATCCAATTAACATCCGTACTTTATTAGGAATAAAAAAAGATTATAATCCAAAAGGACTCGGTTTAATGCTGCACGCATATTCAATATTGCAACAAAAACAACCATCAAAAGATTACTCAAAACAAATTGAGTTAATTATTCATTTATTAAAGGAGCTAAGCACTAAAGGATATAGCGGCTATTGCTGGGGATACAATTTTGGATGGTGTAGTCCTGAAAAATATCTAAAGCCATACTCCCCTACTTCTGTTGCAACTGCATTTATTATTAAAGGATTTTACGAGGCTTACAAAGTAAATCCAACAGAAGAAATCAAATCAATTATTCTTTCTGCATCTGATTTTGTATTGTGCGATTTAGAATTCAGCGAAGATGAATCAGGGATTTGCTACAGCTATTCTACAGAAAAAAAAGATATCTGCTATAACGCATCGTTATTAGCTGGAGAAATACTAGCGATTAATTACGCTATCACAAAAAACGAATCCATCAAAAATAAGTGCTATCAAATAATAAAGTATGTTGTTAATAAACAACATAATGATGGACATTGGGCTTATAGTAAAAATTATTCTAACGGTAACGAACGAACGCAAACCGATTTTCATCAAGGATTTGTATTGGAGTCAATTTCAAACATAGTAAACCGCTGTCAAATTACGGAAGACTCGATTGAAAAATCATTGAATAAAGGTTGCAACTTTTACATTCTAGAACAATTTGAAGCGAGCGGAAGATCATTGTTTAGAATTCCTAAGAAATATCCAACAGACATCCACTATCAGGCACAAGGAATTATTACTTTATGCAGATTAAAACATAACTCTTCAGAGTTGCATTCGTTTGCAAAGTCAATTGCAAAATGGACAATAGAAAATATGCAATCAAAGAAAGGTTTTTTTTATTACCGAGTTTATAAGTTTTTCAAAGACAAAACATCGTACATCCGTTGGGGTCAAGCCTGGATTTTTTTAGCATTAGCAGAATTAATTGAACAAGAAAAATGAAAAGGATAATTATATACATGGGGCACCCTGCTCACTTTCATTTATTCAAGAATACGATTCTCTTGTTGAAGGAAGCAGGTCATGATGTAAAAATTCTAATCAAAAAGAAAGATATTCTTGAAGACTTATTAAAAAATCAAGGATGGGATTTTATAAATATTCATGCAAAAGAAAGAGGTGATTCAAAATTCAAAATTGCATTAGCGTTATTAAAAAGAGAGCTGGCTTTACTTAAAATAGTATTACAGTACAAGCCACATTTAATGGCTGGCACATCTGCAGAAATTACCCATATAGGAAAGATCACCGGTATCCCATCAATTGTAGTTAATGAAGATGATGCGGACGTTGTTCCTTTGTTTGCTAAAATTGCTTATCCACTAGCTACAACTATCCTTGCTCCTAACTGCTGCGACTGCGGTAAGTGGAATTATAAAAAAACCGCTTACGAAAGTTATCATGAATTAGCCTATTTACACCCCAACCATTTTAAAGCGGATGAAGCAATCGTTAAGCAATACATTCCGGAAAAAGATTTTATCATACTTCGATTTGCAAAATTAAATGCACATCATGATGAAGGAAGAAAGGGAATAGATGATGCACTTGCTGTAAAGCTGGTCGAATTAATTTCTCCGTATGGAAGGGTTTATATTACGAGTGAAAGAGAACTTTCCAAAGAACTAGAGCCTTATCGTATTAGTATTAATCCATTGCATATTCATCACGCCATGGCCTTTGCTAAAATGTACATTGGTGATAGTCAAACAATGGCAGCTGAGGCTGCGGTTTTAGGAACCCCCTCTATACGCTTCAACGACTTTGTTGGAGAGATTGGTTATTTAGAAGAGTTGGAACACAAGTATCAATTAACATTTGGAGTTCGAACATCAGAGCAAGAAAAACTTTTTGATAAAACGAAAACTCTAATTGAACAAATCGAAATAAAAGAGGTTTTTAAAATCCGAAAAGAAACTATGCTGAAAGAAAAAACAGACCTATCTATATTGATGAAAGATCTGTTTCTGAAATATTGTAAAGCTTAGGCAGTAATTAAAAATAGTTTCTTTAAATTCTCAATGGTGTAATCAAGTTCTTCTTTAGTTGTAAAGCGACAAAACGAAAATCGAATAGATGGTCGCGACATGTCTGTATTGATCCCGCGTAAAACATGGGAACCAACATTACTTCCAGATGTACATGCACTACCTGCGGAACAAGCAATGCCTGCAATATCTAAATTAAACAATAACATTTCTGCGCTGTCGATTTTCGGAAAGGATACATTTAAAACAGTATAAAGACTATCCTCAGATATGTCTCCATTAAACTGAACGCCTTCAATTTCATTTTTCAATCTATCGGCCATATAATTCTTCAATCCCTTCACATGCGTCATATCTTTTTCCATATCAGCATAGGCAATTTCTAATGCTTTTGCTAAACCTACAATACCATGAACATTTTCAGTTCCTCCACGCATGTTACGCTCTTGAGCACCACCTGTAATAAAAGGTTTTATTTTCACTCGGTTGCTAATGTACAAAAAACCGATACCCTTAGGACCATGAAATTTATGCGCAGCACAAGCAATAAAATCAATTGGCAAAGTTGATAAATCATGCGCGAAATGCCCAATTGTTTGCACAGTATCGGAATGAAAAATGGCATCGTACTTTCTACATAATTCTCCTACCTGATGTAATGGAAGTAATGTTCCAATTTCATTATTAGCATGCATCAACGAAACAAAACTACGCTCGTTATTTTTTAATAATTCTTCTAGATGATTTAAATCGACATGACCTTGCGAGTCTACATTAACAAGACTTAATTTGATTTCTCCCTTATGAGCAAGCTCTTCAAGCGTATGCAAAACAGCATGATGCTCTAATGCTGAAGTTATGGCATGCTTTAGACCTAAATCATACATTCCACAACGTATGGCCATATTATCTGCTTCCGTTCCTCCAGAAGTAAAGAAAATTTCAGCAGGACTAGTTTTTAAAAGTATTGCTACTTTTTTCCGAGATGCTTCAATCAACGAACGAGCTTCACGGCCGTATGCATGAATAGAAGAAGGATTTCCAAATTGGTTTTTTAATACGGGAATCATTGCTTCCACTACATCGGGATGAATAGCAGTTGTTGCGGCATTATCGAGATAGACTTTCATGGCTTTCGATTTATTAATTAGATGTAATGATTTCTTTTATGTCGGAAATAATTTTCTCTGCTAGACAATCAGCAGTTGTCATTGATTCACTCTCAGAATAAATTCGGATGATAGGTTCCGTATTTGATTTACGTAAGTGAACCCACTCTTTATTAAATTCTATTTTTACTCCGTCGATAGTATTGATTGGCTGAGCCGCATATTTCGCTTTCACACCTTCTAATACATCATCAACATTAATTTCAGAAGTTAATTCGATTTTATTTTTTGAAATATAATAATTAGGAAAAGACGCTCTAAGCATCGAACAACTCTTGCCATATTTAGCAAGCTGCGTTAAGAAAATAGCAATACCTGCTAATGCATCTCGGCCATAATGTAGTTCAGGAATAATTACGCCACCATTACCTTCACCTCCAATAATAGCATTTGTTTCTTTCATCTTAGCTACTACATTCACTTCACCAACAGCAGCTGCAGCATAACTACATCCATGCAACTCGGTAATATCACGCAACGCGCGAGTAGAAGATAAATTAGAAACCGTATTTCCTTTTTTATGCTGAAGAATAAAATCTGCGATAGCTACTAACGTATACTCCTCACCGAACATCTCGCCATCTTCACAAACGATTGCTAGTCTGTCCACATCCGGATCAACAACAAGCCCTACATGAGCCCCTTTATTTTTAATCTCCTTGGCAATTTCTGTTAAATTTTCAGGCAATGGTTCTGGATTGTGAGGAAATTGTCCATTAGGTTCACAATAAAGTGCTAAAACATTTTCTACTCCTAAAGCACTTAGAAGTGCTGGAACGGCAATACCACCTGTTGAATTTACACAATCAATAGCAACTTTAAAATTCTTTTCTTTTATCGCATTCACATCGACATAAGGAAGTGCTAAAATCTTTTCAATATGACGATTGATAGAATCATTATCTTCTGTAATTTTTCCTAATTTATTGACATCTGAAAAAACAAGTTCATCACTCTCTGCAATACGAAGTAATTCTTCACCATCAGCAGCAGAAATAAATTCACCCTTGTTATTTAATAATTTTAATGCATTCCATTGTTTAGGGTTATGGCTTGCCGTTAAAATAATTCCTCCACTGGCTTTGTGATAAGGAACATCCATTTCAACTGTTGGTGTGGTGGAAAGCCCTGTATTAATTACATCTACTCCCATTGATACTAAAGTAGAGATTACAAGTCCTGATACCATCTCACCTGAAATACGCGCATCACGCCCAACTATTACTTTACAAATTTGATTATCACTTTGATTTTTCAACCACACTGCATAAGCAGCTGTAAACTTTACTACATCTAATGGAGTTAATCCGTCGCCTTGACTTCCGCCAATAGTCCCTCTGATTCCTGATATTGATTTTATAAGTGTCATTCGTAATTAATCTTTGGATTTTATTAAATGGCCCATCTTATCTCTTTTAGTTTTTAGATAAAATTCATTATGCTCATTAGATTCTATTTCTATTGGAACGCGTTCGATTATTTCAATTCCGTAACCAATCAATCCTGCTCGTTTAGTGGGGTTGTTCGACATTAATTTCATTTTAGCAATTCCCAAGTCGCGAATTATTTGCGCGCCAACACCATAATCTCTTTCATCCATTTTAAATCCAAGTTGCAAGTTAGCTTCAACAGTATCCAATCCTTCTTCCTGCAATTTGTAAGCTTTTAATTTATTTAACAAACCAATCCCTCTTCCTTCCTGATTCATGTAAACAATTGCGCCTTTACCTTCCGCTTCAATTTTCTTCATGGCTTGATGCAATTGCGAACCGCAATCACAACGACATGATCCAAAAATATCTCCTGTTAAACAAGATGAATGTACTCGAACTAGTATCGGTTCATCTTTTGCCCATTCACCTTTTACCAATGCCAAATGCTCTTGACCTGTATTTAACTGCGTATAGGCAACAAGTTTAAAATCGCCAAATTTAGTTGGCATATCAACTTCGATATTTTTTTGAATTAGCGTTTCATTTGCTAATCGGTACTTGATTAGCGCCTCAATAGAAATAATTTTCATATTAAAGCGAGCAGCAATTTCCATTAACTCAGGAAGACGTGCCATTGACCCATCTTCATTCATAATTTCCACGATTGTTCCAGATGGATAGAAGCCTGCTAATTCAGCTAAATCCATAGAAGCTTCTGTATGACCAGCCCTTCTTAACACACCCCCTTTTTTTGCTTTCAAAGGAAATATATGACCTGGTCTACCGAGATCGTTAGGTTTAGTTTGATTGTTTATTAATGCAAGAATTGTTTTAGACCTATCTGATGCTGAAATACCTGTTGTACATCCATGACCTAAGAGGTCAACTGAAACCGTAAATGCCGTTTCATGCGATGCTGTATTATTATTTACCATCATTGGCAATTGCAATTCTTCGCAACGGGACTCAGATACAGAAACACAAATCAGCCCTCTACCATGAGTAGCCATAAAATTAACTACTTCAGGAGTTGCACTTTGCGAAGAAATTAAAAAGTCACCTTCGTTTTCACGATCCTCGTCGTCTACAACAATAATAATCTTTCCCTCTCGCAGATCCTGCAAGGCTTCATCAATCGTATTTAATTTAAAGCTTCCCATTTTATTTTTTCGTGATTGCAAAATTACAAATTTGACTTGTTTTATTTTGATTTTATCCAAACATAAATCAAAATAAAAATCTTTTATCGAAAATGTAACCAATTAGGGAAGGGCGACGTTGAACAACTCGGATTTAGGTAATAAGTCTATCGTTCTAAAAAAGATAATGTTTGGTTTTAAAGTTTAATGAACCCCGTAAGGTTCCTTAAACAAAAGGCCAATAACAATAAAAACATTTTGCCCCGTAAGGTAAGATTAAGTGATTTTGGTCTTAAGGTTAAATGTCTAGATAGTAGCCCCGTAAGACTACTATCAAAAGACAACTTGATAAGAAGAAAAAATCAGTAATCAAGAAAATGGTTAGCTTTTTATGTTGAATGTCAGTAATGAGGTAACCCCGTAAGGCTACTTCGGACTGACTAAAACTAAAGTTAAGAAAGAAAATGGTTAGGTTTTTAGGTTAATATCTGATGGGGAGCTTGTCTCCCCTCTGATATTTTAAAGACTGAAGCTGTAAAAAACAAAAAGTCCAGATATTGTCTGGACTTTTTTATTTAATGTTTTTTCTTTTTAAGATTCAGAATTGAAAAATCAGAATTTTCTTTTTTAATAGTGTTTTGCAAACAGCCTAATCCATCAATCGACATTTCCACTACATCACCTTCCTGAAGCCATTGAACTGGATAATTTGGATCGCTTAACTTCCCTGTTCCATTCAACTCGAGGAAGCACCCTGTTCCAACGGTACCTGAACCGATCACATCACCAGGAAAAATATCTGCTCCATACGCACATCTTTCTATTATTTCCGCAAAAGTCCAATCCATATCTTCCATATTCCCTTCGCTAACTTGTATACCATTGACCCAACATTTCATACTTAGATTGTAATTATTGCCTTGATGGCCATTTTTAGCTTGAACCTTAAATGGCATTAACTCATCAGGCGTTACCATATACGGACCAATAACAGTTGAAAAATCTTTCCCTTTGGCTGGACCTAAATTAAGCTTCATCTCTTCAATTTGTAAAAGTCGCGCCGAAACATCATTCATGATCATATAGCCAGCAATATATTGGTCTGCGTCTTTGGCTTTTACATTTCTTCCTCGTTTTCCTATTACAACAGCCGCCTCTAATTCGAAATCCAATTGACGAAAATGATCGGGCATACAATAAACATCACCAGGACCTTGAATAGCATTATGATTTGTAAAATAAAAAATTGGATACTCGTCAAATTCAGGAATCATTTCGACCCCACGATTTCGTCTTGCAGCCGCCACATGTTGTCTAAAAGCATAGCCATCACGACAAGAAGCTGGCTCAGGAACAGGTGCTAACATTTTAACACTATTCCAATCCAACCCTGCTAGATCAACTTTACCTTCGATTATTTTCAACTCTACTTCGCGTGCAGAATCCATACTTTTCTCTTCCCCTTCAAGTAATTCTTTCATAGAAAATGGAGCGATTAAACCAAAAATGGTAGCTGTTTCTGCGTAAGGATAAATTTTACCGTTTACATAAAAGGCCACTGCGGGTCCTTTAGGTGTGTTAATACTGACTAATTTCATATTTTAAAAATTTGTAGACAAAAGTAACCAAAGGTTAAATTTGTCCGACTAAAAAATGAATATATTTCCGATATTCGCAACACATAAAAATTAATTATGCCACAATACCACAAACAAGGTCAAATACCGCATAAGCGACATACTCAATTCAGAAATAAAGAAGGAAAGCTGTATGCAGAAGAATTAGTTTCCACACATGGATTTTCAAATATCTATTCTTTAATTTATCATTGCCACCCACCAACAATGGTTAAATCATTGGGCGAACCCTTTTCAAGAGAGCCCAAAGTTGTAGCTCAGCGTTTTTTGAAACACCAAAGCTTTTTAGGATTTAACATACGAGCAGAAGATGACTATATTGAAAGCAAGAAAGCTGTTTTAATCAATAACGACTTGCACATTTCATTGGCTGCACCAAAAAAATCTATTACAGATTATTTTCTAAAAAATGCAGATGCAGACGAGGTTATTTTCGTTCACAAAGGAGCAGGTGTACTAAAAACAATTTATGGAAATATTGAGTTCGGATATGGTGATTATTTAGTGATTCCTAGAGGTACAATATTTCAAATACATTTCAACGACGAGGATAATCGATTGTTCATTGTAGATTCCTTTACAGCAATTGAATTTCCTAAGCGATATTTAAACACTTATGGTCAGTTTGAAGAGCACGCCCCAATGTGTGAACGAGATATCCGTCGTCCGGAAAATATGAAAACACATGATGAAGAAGGCGACTTTAGAGTAATGATTAAAAAACAGGGAATTGTATACCCTTACATTTATGCAACGCATCCTTTTGACGCAATTGGATGGGATGGAAACCTATACCCATATGCTTTCAATATTCAAGATTTTGAACCTATAACCGGAAGACTTCATTTACCTCCGCCTATCCACCAAACATTTGAGGCACACAACTTTGTTATTTGCTCATTTGTTCCAAGGATGTACGATTACCATCCTTTATCAATTCCTGCACCTTACAATCATAGCAATGTTGATTCTGATGAAGTATTGTACTATGTTGATGGCGACTTTATGAGCAGAAAATCAGTAACCCAGGGACAGATTACACTGCACCCTTCAGGAATTCCGCATGGCCCACATCCAGGAACCGTTGAAAAAAGTATTGGAAAGAAAGAAACTAAGGAATTAGCCGTTATGATTGACACCTTTAAACCCTTATGGCTTACCGAAGAAGGAGTAAAAATCATGACTGATGACTACTATCGATCATGGATTGAATAATTATGAATATCACCTTAATAAACCAGGCTTAGTCCTGGTTTATTTATTTCAAAATATATCGACAATTCAGTTCTAAAAAAATTGTTGAAAATTCATGCGAAAAAATTAACGGAAAATGTTGTGTTATAATAGAATTTTTCTATTTTTGAAAATTAACAATATCTGAGAATAAAAACACATTGAAAAAAACCAAATACTTACTTATGAAACGACTGATACTTACGCTTTTGTTATTCGTTAATGTAACGATGTTAAAGGCCCAGTTCACAGAGAACTTCGACGGACCAGGTCCTTATGGTCTAACATCAGCAGGAAACCCAGGCTGGAACATTGATGCTAGCTATTCTACTAGTGCCCCGAATTCTTACAGAGGGCGTTATGGAAATGGTCAGACGGTTACTTTAACCAGCAACTCATTTTCAACAGCTGGAAACAACTATGTTGTTTTAAATTTCAAGCAAATTTGCAAGATCGAATTTACTGATACTGCAAAGATTGAAGTTTCGACAGATAATGGAGCAACATGGAACCAAGTAACAGGTACAAACAGTACTTACCTTGGTACTGCCGATTTTACCAACCAAGGAAATCGTTTCAGCGAGCTTTCTTATGGGATATGGGCGCCTGGAACACCAACAGCTCCTGCAGCAAATTGGTGGCAAAATGAAAGTTTTGACATATCTGTACTGGCGGCTAACGCACCTTCTGTTCAAGTTAGATTTACCATGGTTGACTTTAGCAGCAACAATGGATTAAATGGTAGATATGGATGGTTGTTAGACGATATTGATTTGATTGCATCTCCTTGCGAATTAATCCCTCCAACAATTGTTAATACTCCAGGATTCCCAACTTGGGTTAACGCAGTTTATAATACAGGTCCATATGATATTTATGCAAATATCACAGACAATTCCCCTACACCAATTCAATTTGCAGATTTATTATTTTCAGTTAATAGCAGTCCTTACAGTTCAACAGGTGGTATGTTTTTATTCTACCCTGACACTACATGGTATGGTCAGTTATTCCCTGCTAACATAGGTGATACTGTTTGTTGGTATATTGATGCATATGATGGTTGTTTCAATATTGGCTCTTCAGATACATCTTGTTTTATTGTGAGCGATGGTGCAAGTATTCCTTTCTGCGATGATTTCGAAAACCCATCTGGTTCTCAGCAATTATGGGGATTCAACACTGTAGCTGGTACTCCTTGGGAAATTGGCAATACATCAATTGTTACCCCACATGGAGGAGCTAATGTATTAGGATTCCCGCTTTCAGGTTCTTATTTAGATAATAGTGAGGCTTATGTCACTACCCCTATTTGGGATTTCTCAAGTGTTTCACTAGCAAATATGACTTTCTGGCAAGTAACAAACCTAGAGAATAACTATGATGGGGTTGTATTGCAATTCTCATCAGATCCGACCGTATCAAATCCAACATGGACAACTATAGGAGTTCAAAATGACCCTAACGGTATCAATTGGTATAGTGGTACTATATCAGGTGCTACAATTGACGCTTGGACAGGTGTTGCAAACGGTACTAACTGGACAAAGTCTAGTTATAAGCTTGGAACAGTAACTGGCTTAATGGGACAACCAACTATACAATTCCGTTTCAAATTCGAATCTGATCTTAGTGTTCAGCGTTTAGGTTTCTGGATTGATGATTTCTGTGTGAATATCCCTTGCTCGGGTGATGTTGGAATTAACGCATTAAACTCTCCTTCTAATGGTACAGGTATTCCTGCTGGTCAACCGGTAAGTATTGACCTTACATTAGAAAACTACGGCACAGCACCACAATCAAATTTTGACTTTACCTACTCCGTTAATAGTGGTACTCCAGTAACTACTCAAATTGCAGGTCCTTTAAGTCCAGGAGCTCAGATTAACTACGTAATAAACTCAATTACTGCTCAGACAGGTGCATTTACAGTTTGTATGTGGACAGATTTAGCAGGTGATTGTGATCATACAAATGACAGTGTTTGTGTTAATTTAGTAGGTATCCCAACATTAACAGCTCCATTATGCGATGACTTTGAAAGTGGTAACCAAGGATGGTCAGCTCTTGTAGCACCAAATCAAAATGCAGCTGACGTTTGGGAGTTAGGAACTCCAGGAACGATAAATCCTGGTGCGGCTTACTCAGGCACTAATGCATGGGACGTTAACCTAAATGCAGCTTATGGCAACAACGACTTAACTTATTTGTATACTCCATACTTAGACATGAGTAACATCACTACAGGTGAATTAAAATTCGCATTGTATTATGATTCTGAATTAGGATGGGATGGTGTTATTTTAGAATATACAAATGATGGCGGAGTTACTTGGAATTATATTGCTAATGATCCTAATTGCGCTAGAAACTGGTATAATGAGAACATTCCTTTAATGCCAAACTTTACTGCTTTAGATGCGTGGTCTGGTCTTAATTCAGGATGGATATTCCCTTCTTATAAATTATGTTGTTTAAATAATGTTTTAGGTAGTTCAACTGCTATTCAATTCCGCTTTACATTCTCTTCCGATGGTATTATCACCGGAACAGGTGGTGCTACAATCGATGACTTCTGTGTAACCGGAACAAATGGTAATGATGTTGGTATTACTGTATTAGGTGGTGGCATTAGTAATTATCCTGCAGGAACACCAGTATCATTAATCGCTACATTATCGAATGCAAGCGCAACACAAACGATTACTTCAATTCCTATTTCTTATACTACTTCAAGTGGTGCATCAGCATCATTTATTTGGACAGGCAATTTAGCGCCTTGCTCTAACTTAGATATTAATTTGCCTCCATTTAATATGGTTGCAGGTCCGGTTACAGTTACAGCTTGGACAGAATTACCTGGTGATGTAAATCTCTTGAATGATACAGCATCTACCATTATATATGGTCAGCCAACTATTACTCCTACATTTACTAATTACTATTCTGATGATTTCGAAAATGGAAATATTGGTTGGGCTCCAGCAGCGGATCCTTTAGCATCAGCTGGTAATGCATGGGAATTTGGTACTCCAAACTTCGGAGTTACTACAGGTGCATATTCTCCTTCTACTTGTTGGGATATGAACTTAACAAGTGCAGTAGCAGGAGCTACTCAAGCTTACTTATACACTCCTTATTTCGATTTAACTAGTGCGGCTGGTGCAACACTACGTTTCATGCAAAATCGTGATATGAATACTTTCGGCCCTGATTTCTATATTGAGTATTGCTTAAACAACAATAACACGTGGACTCGTTTACAACCTGCATTAACAACAGACGCTACCAACTGGTATAACAATGTTGATATTTGGGATGATATTTCAGGTGGTTGGATAAAGAGTGAAATCAAAAATTTAGAAAACGCAACTAATGGTGGTACATCACCAAACTTAATTCAGTTCCGTTTTGTATACATAAACTTCTTCGGAACAATGGACGGAGTTTCAGTCGACAACTTCGAATTATTTGTACCAATTCCATTATCAGTAACTCCAACAGTTGTAAATACTACAGTTCAAAATCAATTGTTATTCCCAGGTCAGCCAGTTAATTTCTCAGGTAACATTAAGAATAATGGTGTGTTTACTGTAAACAACCACATGGCTGTATTATCAATTGATGGCAATGTTGCTAGTTCAGATTTCGTTGACTATAGTTCAATTGGTGGCTTAGCTACTGATAGCTCTAAGTTACATGCATTCAGCACTAACTGGATTGCTAGTCCTGGATACCATAAAGTATGTGTTTATACGTATGACCCTAACAACCAAACTGACAACTACCAAATAGATGATACAGTTTGTATCAATGTATTAGTATTTGATTCAATAACTACAAGCCAACTACCTTACTGTACAGGATTTGAAAGTGGTAGCCAGTGGGTAACGGCTAACTCAGAGTCTTATGCTTATCAAGAGTCATGGCAAATGGGCAACCCTACTAAACCAATATTAAGTGGAACTCATGGTGGTGCAATGGCATGGGCAACTGATTTAATTAGTAATTATACTAACATTGATTCAGCTGGATTATTCTCTGCTTTAGTGCGTGTTGAAGCTGGCCACTGCTATAAATTAGAATTCTGGAATCGTTATAAAATGGAATATGGTGCTGATGGTGGTGGAGTTGATTACTCTGTTGACTACGGTCAATCTTGGAACAACGTAGATTATGCTGGCACACCAAATATTCAATTATATGGAGCTAGTCCTAATTACACTTATGTAACTGCATTAAATCCAAGCAGTCCAACTGTTTTAGGATTCACAGGAAACAGAACAAGCTGGTTCAAGACAGAAAAGACACTTGACCCAAGTACAAATACTCAAATGATTGTTCGTTGGAAGTTTGCTTCTGATTATTCAGCAGTTGATGAAGGATGGGTAATTGATGATGTTTGTATCACTGACTTAGGATTATGTACTCCATTAGGTGTAAATGAAATTGCAGCTGACAACTTCGGATTAAGTCAAAACTACCCTAATCCATCAATTACAAATACAGCTATCGATTTTGTTATACCAGAATATGGTCAAGTTAACTTAACAGTTACAGATCTATTAGGACAAACAATAGCAGTACTTGTGAATGGAAATGAGGGTGCTGGTTTACATACAGTATACTATAATACGGCTTACCTTTCTGAAGGAATGTATATGTACACTTTAAATTACAACGGAAAAACTGTTTCTAAACGAATGGTTATTACTAAGTAATTAAAGTAAAGCTCTACAAATAAAAAACCCTGACTAAATAGTCAGGGTTTTTTATTTTATGCCATTGGAACAATTAATTATGACTTATAATGCAATAAACGAAGATTAAAAATTATCGCACAAAATAGAGCCGTTGATAGCCATCATTACCTTGCCTTTTAGCGTACGATTTAAAAATGGCGTGTTGCGTGATTTTGATTTCAAATCATTTAAATCGTAAATGACTTCTGCTGCAGGATTAAACAATGTGAAATTTGCAACAGACCCTGCTGTGATAGAAGGTATATGTAATCCTAGTATTGAACGAGGATTGATTGAAAGTACTTGTGCAATCTGATCAGGAGTGATTAATCCATCAAAAGCAGAGTTCAATACAGAATATGCTGTTTCTAAACCGATCATTCCAGGTGCTGCGTATTCAAATTCTACATCTTTCGATTCAATATCTTCCGGCGAATGGTCTGTTACTACACAGTCAATCGTTCCATCCAATAGTGCCTCCTTCAACATTTCTTTATCAGTAGTTCCTCTGAATGGAGGCTTAACTTTGTAATTACTATCAAAAGAATTTAATACCTCATCTGTAAAATATAAATGTGCAACATTCACCTCTGCAGTAACAGGTAATCCCATTTTCTTTGCCGTGCGAATCGCTTCGACCGCTTCTATAGAAGATACTCCACTACAATGTAAAGGCGTATTAGCATATTCAGCTAATCGAATATCCCGCTCTAATGCGATACCTTCTGCAATAGAGGGTGAACCTTTAAATCCTAATTTAGTTGTTACAGCACTTTCATTTGCTAACGAGTCACCTGAAAGCGATTTATCATCGGCATAAACAATCACCTTAGCACCAATATTATCTGCGTACTGCAAACCTCTTAATAAGAGTCCGCTGTTGTTTATAGCCCTCTTATCATCTGTAAATATAACTGCTCCGCCTAATTGCATATCATACAATTCAGCAAGCTCCTTCCCTTCTCTATTTACGGTTAATGCGCCTGCTATATAAACGTCAACATTGCTATTCTTTGATTTACCAATTAAAAATTCAACATCCGCTCTCTTTTGTATTACCGGATTCACTGAAGGCATCAACAACACTGCAGTAAATCCTCCTTGAGCAGCAGCCGCTTGTCCGCTTTCAATTGTTTCTTTTTGTTCGTAGCCTGGCTCTCTAAAATTTGCTTTCATATCCAGCCAACCTGGTGAGATAAAAATACCGTCACAATTCTTCACATCTACATCCTTACTGTACTGTCTATCCGAAATATACTTATCAATTTCTATTACGCTACCATCAACAATTAAAATATCAACTTTTTTGCCGTTTAGCTCAGAACGATGGTCGGCAATAGTTACTCCGTGAAATGCAATTTTCATGTTGTTTTCCAGATTCTAATAATTAATATTTCAGCTAAGAACGCTAGAAGCGCTATAATTATACAATACTTCCAAAGGGCTATGCCTTCTGAAAGCTGATTAATTTTCTTTGTGAGGCTACTACCCTGATCTTTGAAGAAAGAAAAATGAGTGAGATGGGCAGACTCCGCCATATTCTTTAACTCATCTTCATTTAAAAATTTCATTGTTGATTCTTTACGATTATAATTAAAAGAAAAAACAGCAAGTGTTGTATTAGCATTTATCAAATTATAATAACCTGCGCGATTAAGCAAGCCATTAGTTGAAATCTGTGTCCCGCCATTAACAATTTTCATTTGAGGAACAATATCAATTTTATTATCATCATTAATTAAATGTAATACATCATCACCTAAATTAAGATTTTCATTAATAAACAATTCGTCCTTCTCTCCGATAATAGCACTATTCTGAGGTAAATCCATACTTAAAATAGCCATTTTATAAAGGATTGGAACTATTAATGCATGCTGCGACAAATTGCAGAAAGAGCTGCTCAATGGTACCGTAAAGAGATACACTTTTCCTTTACCAACAATGTAATCTGCTAGAAATGTTGCTCCCGATTCCAGTTTCATTAGTGTATTTCTGCCTGATGTAATAGAAGTATTTAATGAATAATATGCGTTAACAGAAGGTAAATCTAAATTTGTTTGATTTCTTGTTGATTGATCAAACACATCACTAAAAAGAACATTTTTATAATCGAGGCTCGACACCTTTTCCTTTGTGCGTTTCAATGAATAATAACTTTCGCCAACAATATCATTAAACGCTAGTGTATATGAATTTGCGTCAATTAGAGTATCTGGAAAACAAATTAATGTCCCTCCATTATTCACAAATTTCTTCAATTCTGCTGATAAGCCACCAGAAACTTCTTTCAGTTGATTCAAGATTACAACCTGACTACTTTGCATAACAGAATAATCAACCTGATTTACTGGAACAGCTGTATACTTAAAAAATGGATCAGTCGAAAATAGCGCTTTTAAATGCGGGCCTACATTATTTCCATCAAGCGAAAAAACATTTAAATTCTCTTTTACCTCGAATGATAAATAATAATCATCATCAAAAATGATAGGTTGATCTGTTATAGAAATTTTCATTTTTTGCCAACCGGGCTCTGATATTGTAAAACTCATTTTAACAACAGCAGAATTATTAGCAGCTACAGCACAAGAAGCAACAGCGCGTTGTGTTCCATTAATTTTTAAAGTTACTGGAACATTATTTAAATTATTTTTTCCGCTATTTGATAAACGAACTACTAACTCTATCGTCTTGTTTAGTTGAACAACAGGACTTTCAATCCAACATGAATCAATAAAAGCATTTGAAGTACTTTGAACTGGCAACTCAACAAAATTAATGTGCGCCAAAGAATCAATTTTTATTTGATCAATATCGGTTGTTGTCTCTTGAAAATCCGAAATTAAGTACAATTCTTTTTCCTCGGTAGCTTGTGAGTTAAATGCATCTAGCTGTCGTGAAATAATCTGAGAAATAGTTTTAGATATTGTAGAAACTTTAATTCGATCAATCTCATCGATAAACTCATCTTTTGTTAATTGTCGCTGGTGCACCGCAAGGAAATCATTGGTAAGCAATTGAAATCTTGATGATGAAGGATATGCATTAGCAATTTCAACGGCCTTTTTCTTGGCAACTTCCAGCAAAGCTCCTTCTTTACTTACCCCTTCCATGCTGAATGAATTATCTACAAACACAGAAATATTTTTCTGATTTTTTAATCTATTTTGATGAGCAAGTGGAATTACGGGCTTAGTAAAGGCAAGAATCAAGAATATAATGGCAAGCAGGCGACATAATAAAATCAATAAATGTTTCAGCTTATTAAGCTTAGTGGTTTCCTCTTTAATCTCTTGTAAAAAACGAACATTTGTGAAATCTATCCTTTTAAACCTACGGAAATTAAATAAATGAATTAAGATGGGTATAGCTAAAAAAATAAGTCCTGCGAAAAAACCGGGAGCAAGAAACTGTATTGATAGTGGCATCATTTCAAGGGGCAAATTTAATCAAAAGTTAAATAAAATGACCCAAAATGGCTTATTTCTTTTTAGTTATTGTTTTGCCTTTGTCCTGAGCTGGATCAGAAACTTTTTTATCGATGTTTGGTTTCTTATTTGAAATTTTTTTTTCGATTGGTTTAATTTCACTTTTGGGCTTTGCAATTACGACCTTTATTATTTTAGCTGTATCCGATTTAGGATTAACAATTGAGTCTTTAATTGTATGCTGAACAGAATCCTTTTTAAGCATTGAATCTATTTTGTGAGCCTCAAAATTAATATTGCTAAGTGCATTATTTCTAGTTTCACTCGCCTGCTGAGCAGCTCTAATCATTGCATCAGCAGCAGCTACTGAGTCGCGATGACGTTGCATTTCAGCGGCCTTTTCCTCTTCACTAAAGCTACAAGAAACAATTAAAAATGGCAGGATAATTCTTAAAGATTGTAAATACTTCTTCATCCTTCGAAAGTATAAAAATTTACTTTATGTTATTTGAATTTCAAAATCTTGAAAATCGAACCCAGGGTTTACATGACATGCCGCCAGGCAATACTCGAATTCAGGGTTAACGCGCGTATAAAACCAAACACCTGCTTTTACAACATGCTGATAAACTTGTCCATTTTCTAAGTCGGAACCTAATTGAATTATGCGTTCGGTTCCATCATTATTTAATTCTACAATTTCACAATTACTACCATCTTGATAGAACCAGATTTCATCACTTTTAATGCGATGCGGAAGCGTTGCCTGACCACCCTTCATGAGGAAGAAAATGGAGGTTCCAATATTTCTTTTGCCTTCAAATCCGTCAAAATTCAATTCCATTTCAGACCTATAAGTCTCTTTGTAAAAACCTCCTTCGGGATGAGGAATCAAGTTTAATTTATCAATTAATTGCTGTGATCTCATATTTATTTTTTTTCAAAATTAAGATTTCCTACAATAACTACTGCATGAAAATTAGATTGTTCGTCAATCATAACTAAATTTGCATTATGAATCAATCGAATTTTAACTTCTACAAGGCGCTATGTGCCAAAGTAATGTTATTGCTATTGATTTATTTTTTCCTACGATCTTTATTCCTATTTACCTACCCACAAACTTCAGGTAATAATTTATTTATCGATTTTCTTTATGGGCTGCGGTTCGATATAAGTGCTGTTTGTTTCTTACTTGCGCCTTATCTGATTCTTAATGCATTTCCAACCCCTCTTTCAAATAAAAAATGGTATGTTGTTTTAACTGATTTTTATTTCTTTCTTGTTGTATTTATCAGTTCACTCTTAAATTTAATCGATACCGCATGGTTTGAGTATACTGGTAAAAGGACGACCTCAGACTTTTTCAGTTTGATAAGCTTAGGTGACGATATAAGTAATAATCTCGGTAATTATTTAATTAACTACTGGTATTTACTATTTATCTTAATTGCAATTTTATTTATTACGATTTTAATCAATAAAAAAATAGCGGCGAAATATTTGAGCAACACTGATTTATTGCTGCCAAACTTTATTCAGCGCTTCGTAATCTTTATTTTTATTATTGGAATTTCATTTATTGGATTTAGAGGAGGGTTGCAATTACGACCAATAAGTATTCAAAGTGCTGTTTATGGTGTAAACCCAAATGAAGTACCATTAATTCTAAACACTCCATTTGCAATCATTAAATCTTTTCGGGACGAGCCTATTCCATCTGTGAAATACTTAGGAGATAAAGACGCTAAAAAGTTATTTAACTACAATAAATCTTACCAAGACAGTTTGCCATTTAAAAAACTAAATGTTGTAGTTCTCGTTATGGAAAGTTTCTCGAAACATCTAATTGGAGCTTTTACAAATAATATAAGTTACACACCTTTCCTCGACTCATTATCAAAGGAAAGTTTGATTTGTACAAATGCCTATGCAAATGGGAAGCGATCAATAGAAGGAATACCAGCGATTATCAGTTCTATCCCGCATTTAACCAATGAGCCTTTTATTACTGGAGCTTATAATGTAAATCGAATAAATTCTTTTGCATCAATACTTGGAAAATCAGGTTATGAAACAGCATTTTTTCATGGAGGCTATAATGGCACTATGGGTTTTGCTGATTTCAGTAAAATAGCTGGCTATACCAAATATTATGGCAAAAATGAATATAAAGGAAACTCTGAAGATGATGATGGAAGATGGGGTATTTATGATGATTCATTCTTAGAATTTATGAATCATAAAATCGATGATATGCGTACACCATTTCATGTTGCCTTTTTCTCGCTATCCTCGCACGAACCTTATATAATTCCAAATAAATTCAAAAGCAAATTTCCAAAATACAAGGAGGAATATCAAAAGAGTGTCAGATATGCTGATTACTCACTTTCGTTATTTTTTAAAAATGCATCTACAAAAAAATGGTTTAGTAATACCCTGTTTATTATAGTAGCTGATCATACCGGGCCATCAAGTGGAGATTTCTATACAAACAATATTGGACAACTCGCAATTCCCATTATTTATTATTGCCCTGGATTAAACTTAAAAGGTCAATATAATGGCACTACACAGCAAACCGATATTCTTCCAACTACCTTAGCACTACTAAATTACTCAGGACAATTTAGTGCTTTTGGAAATTCAATATTTGATAAAAATAATTCGTTTAACATTAGTTATGGCAACGGAATTTGGCAACTAATAAATGATAAAAGCCTAGTCCAATTTGATGGTGAAAAAACAACAGGAATTTATAATTTATCAAATGATAGTTTATTAAAAAATAATTTAGCTGCTCCTACAGCCAACATCAATAACAACGAGCTTTTATTAAAAGCATTTTTACAAGAATTCAGAACTGCTATGTTAACTAATACTATTTGCAAGCCATGATGAAAGCCATTGTTATTTATAATCCTATTTCAGGAAAAGGCGCAGGAGAATTTGTAGCAAGTATAATTTCCAAATCTGAATTAAATAAAAAATTTGAATTAACATTTTCGCAAACAAATTATAACGGACATGCTAAAGAAATTGCTATAGAGGCATTAGAAAATGGTATTCGTTACATCATAGCCGTTGGTGGTGACGGCACCATCAATGAAATAGGTTCAGTACTAAAAAATACCAATGCCGTAATGGGAATCATTCCTATCGGTTCTGGGAATGGCTTAGCCAAACATTTAGGAATGAGCACTAGAATTGAAATTGCAATTAATCAGCTAGCAGATGCTAAAGAAAGCAAAATAGATACACTCACCATTAACAACCGATTTGCAATTAACGTTTCAGGATTTGGCTTTGACGGATATGTTGCATATCGTTTTAATCACCATGGAAAAAGAGGTATTTCAACTTATACAAAAATCGGATTAACAGAATATTTTAAGTATCCGATACAAGAATTTGAACTTACTATTGACGATAAAACAACGATAGTAAAAAAACACATGCTTGTAATTGCAAATGCAAGTCAGTTTGGTAACGCAGCTATCATTGCACCTAGCGCCGACTTAACGGATGGTATACTTGAATTAGTTGCTGTTGAGTTACCGCCTGTATTAAAAATAGCAGGTGTTTTATTTCGATTGTTTTCAGGAAAGCTAAAGGATAATCGATTTATACAAACATATAAGTGTAATTCTTTTACGGCCACATCAAAAAGTGTAGTCCATTTACATATTGACGGAGAGTCAATGGAACCCGTGAACAAAATCCAGGTAAAAATTGAGCCCTTATCATTAAATATATTAATTCCTTAAAATGATAAATAGAGATTACTGGCAGAACAGATATCAAGCAAAAGAAACAAGTTGGGATGCAGGTGAAATTACAACGCCAATTAAGGAATATGTTGATCAGTTAAGTGATAAATCAATTACTATTTTGATTCCTGGTTGCGGAAACGCACATGAAGCAGCTTATTTATGGAAACAGGGATTTAAAAATATTTTTATTTTGGATTATGTAGCTGAACCCTTAAATAATTTCAGCAAACAATTCCCTGATTTTCCAAAAGATCATCTGCTTTTAAAAGACTTTTTTGAATTAAACGAAAAATTTGATTTAATCATTGAACAAACATTTTTTTGTGCATTATACCCTAATTTAAGAACAGATTATGTTAAAAAAATGTATTCATTATTGAACCCTTTAGGAAAACTAGTTGGTGTTTTATTTAAAAATAATTTTGAAAAAGAAGGGCCACCATTTGGTGGTAACGAAACAGAATACAAGCAATTGCTGAATAATTTTTTTAAAATCAAATCGATGGGAGAATGTTACAACTCAATTCCAGCTCGTAAAGACAATGAATTTTTCATTATTTGCATTTCCAAAAACTTAGAAAATAATCACTAAATTCGTGGAGTGTTATTCATTAGATTATTATTTATCATTTTAATTGTTTCCATTCAAACGGGCTACGGTCAGCAATTAGCCACAGACGAGTATGGAGATAGTTACTATTGTTATCAAAACGGATATTACTCACAGGTATTTGGATTTCAGGTGCCAGACAAATTCAATTCGAAGCTTTATGATACACTAGAAGCTTGGTTGGGAACACCCTATCGCGCCGCGGGTATGTCGCAATTAGGAGTAGATTGTTCAGGCTTTGTAACTTGCATGTACAATTATGTTTATGGATTAAAATTGACTGGAAGAAGATGCTCTGATATTTACAAAGAAGTTGAAAAAGTTGACAAATCAGAATTAAAAGAGGGAGATATTGTTTTTTTCAAGATTCAACATAAAGAAGTTTCGCACGTTGGATTATATCTAGGGAATGATAAGTTTATACATTCCAGCACTTCTAACGGAGTAATCGTAAGTGATTTAAAAGAAGAATATTATAAAAAGTATTTTTGGGGTGGCGGTCGATTATCCTCTTTCGTAACAATTACAGAATATCAAGAACAATAAAATGAATCAATCAAATTTAATTTTAGATGCTATTCAAATAAAGCAGCGAATAGACAGAATTGCTTATCAGATTTATGAAGATTCAAGTAATGAAAAAGAGTTAATAATTGCGGGAATATCCAACAGCGGCTATCGCTTTGCAATTTTACTTAATGAAGTACTCAAATCAATTTGTCCAATACCAACTCAACTAATTGAAATCACTTTAGATAAAAACAATCCCACCGTTTTCAAGCTAAATCCTAATATTCCTATCAGTGATTTTAAAAACAAAACAATTATAATAGTTGATGATGTTTTAAATTCTGGAAAGACCCTTATGTATAGTTTAAAACCTTTTTTAGAGGGAGATGTTAAAAAAATAAGAACCGTATTATTGGTTAACAGAGATCACAAAAGATATCCTGTTGAGGCGGACTTTGTTGGGATAACGCTAAGCACTACTTTGCAGGAGCATATACGCGTTGATTTAACTGCTGGCGCAGAAGCAGTTTATCTTGAATAATATTCGTTAATGATTTGTTAATGGCTCATTGGTTTAATCTCAAATAATTTAATTTGCAAAAAAATTAGCTGATGTACTGCAATTATCTAAGACAAGTATTACTTTCATTATTTTTCTTGATTTGCTTTACAGGTAATGCACAAAATGCATTTCTATCTGGTACTGCATCTCGATCAACTGTCAGTGTTGGAGAACAATTCCAATTAACATTTACACTAAACTGTGAAGGACAAAATTTTCGCTCACCAGACCTAAGTAGCTTTAATGTATTAAGTGGTCCAAATAGAAGCAGTAGTATAAGTATTGTAAATAACTCCTATTCACAGTCTTTATCATTTACATTTTATTTACAAGCTAAGGCGGAAGGTAATTTAAAAATAGGTCCTGCTTCAATTGATGTACAAGGAAAGAAGATAAACTCTAATATTATTAACCTAACAATTGTAAAAGGGAATCCGCAGCAAAATAACAGTCAAAATAACACAGGACAAGATAACAATCAGTCTAATGGTATCAATGATAAAAATTTATTTGTAAGAGCCATAATAAATAAGAGTTCTGTTTATGAGGGTGAAGCGTTAACAGTTACTTTTAAAATATACACCAATATTCAAGTTAATAGCTACTCAGTTTCAAAAGCGCCAGCCTTTAACGGATTCTGGAATCAGGATATAGAAGTTCCTAATCCGCCTCCAATGACGATGGAAGTAGTTGATGGTATTCGTTACAACACCGCTGTTATTAAAAAAGCAGTATTATTTCCGCAACAATCAGGTGTATTGACCATAGATCCAATGGAACTAGAATGTATAGCAAGAATCAGAGTAAAAAGCCAGCGCATGGTGGATCCATTTGGTATGTTTAGCGATCCTTTTTTCAGTGATGCATTTGGAGGAGTACAAGATGTAAAGTACAATGCTAGAAGTCAACCAATAAAAATAAATGTAAGAGAATTACCTGGTACAGCTCCATCAACATTTAGCGGTGCTGTTGGTTCGTTAATGTTTGAAGCTAGTTTAGATAAAGCCATCACAAAAGAAAATGAACCAGTAAATCTTAAATTTAAAATATATGGAAGTGGGAATTTGAAGTTGGCAACTGCTCCTGATGTAGCCTTTCCTGAAGACTTAGAAACATACGACCCTAAAATTGGCGAGAATTATAAGGTAAATGATGCAGGTGTAAATGGCAGCAAGACCATTGAGTATTTAATTATTCCACGCCACGAAGGCGATTATGAAATACCAGCTGTGACATTCACCTATTTTGATTTAGTAAAACAGCAATATATATCAAAAGCTGCTGGCCCTTTTAAAATCAAAGTAGGCAAAGGAAGCGGTAATTCAAATGCGAGCAGTTCATCATCAAAGAAAGATGTACAACTATTAGGAAGAGATATCCGATACCTAAAAACCGAAAAACAGTTATTCCCTTCTGATGGTGGATTGTTTTATGGCTCCTGGTTATTTTATTTATTTAGCTTACTTCCGTTCATCGCTGTTGCTGGCGGAATTTATTACAAGCGCCAATCTGCATTCAACGCTGCCAATTCAATTTTAGTTAGAAGTAAAAAGGCAACATCATTTGCACAAAAAAGATTAACAGTTGCGGGGAAATTAATAAACGAAGGCAAACATGCGTTAGCATTTGAAGAAATATCAAAGGCATTATGGGGTTATGCAAGCGATAAACTAACGATACCAGTTTCTGAACTTTCCAAAGAAAATATTTCTGAACAATTAAAAAGCAAAAGCATAAATGATGATGCTATTGAACGCTTCACTAATTGCATCGCCACTTGTGAGATGGCACAGTATGGCGGACTAGATATAACGACGCTATCAAACAAACAGTACCAGGACGCAATTCGGATTATAACTGACATTGAAGGAGGAATGAAATCATGAGAAATTATTTTTTAATAGTTGTAATAATTCTTAAATCTTGTTTTGTTACCATTGCAGCTAACGTGCTAACTGCAGAACAGCAATACAACAAGGCGAGTAAATTGTATAAATCAGGTAACTATGCAGAAGCCATTATGCAATATCAGAATCTGGTTAATGATGGTAAAAGAAGCACTGCCTTGTTTTTCAATCTTGCAAACTGTTACTATAAAAATGGTGATTATGCCAAAGCGATTTTAAATTACGAAAGAGCAAAAAAGATTTCTCCTGCAGATGATGATATTGAATACAATTTAAAATTGGCTACTGCTAAAGCATCGGATAAAATTGATCCAATTCCACAGCTATTTTATGAAAAATGGTGGAGTATTTTTATTACCACCGTCTCACCAACTGAATGGTCGGCATTTGCAATAATAACGCTATGGCTAGCCGCAGCTATATTTTTAATATACCTTTTTGCTGCTTCTGTAAGAAAGAAAAAGAAAAGCTTTTATGCAGCTTCCCTTACAATTGGAGTATCACTTTGCCTATTTCTAGTTGCAAGAGCTTCCAATGCATTAATTTATCATTACTCTTATGCTATTATAATGGATAGCACAGCATATGCTAAGAGTGCACCTGATGAGAAAAGCACTAATCTGTTTTTATTGCACAACGGAACAAAAGTAGAAGTAATTGAAGAGCAATCCGGATGGAAAAAAATTAAAATCGCAAATGGCAATTCAGGCTGGATGATTAATGGAGCACTGGAAAATATTTAAGGATGATAAAAATCCTTTTACTATCTGACACCCATGGATTCCTGGATGATGCGATACTATCACACATTGCCAATGCTGATGAAGTTTGGCATGCGGGAGATATAGGAACTATTGAATTAACAGACCGTATTTCTAAATTAAAACCTTTGCGTGCTGTTTATGGTAACATTGATGGACATATACTTCGTTCAGCATTTCCGTTGGATTTATTTTTTACTTGTGAGGGATTAAAAGTTTTTATTACTCATATTGGCGGATATCCCACTCGTTATTCAAAAGGAATTAAAGAAAAATTATTGATGCATAAACCAGATTTATTTATCTGCGGGCATAGTCATATCTTGAAAGTTATCCGAGATCAGCAATTGGGATTATTACATATAAATCCGGGTGCAGCTGGCGTGCATGGCTTTCACAAAATGAGAACCATGATCCGCTTTGAAATCAATAATGGAAAAATGGAAAATGTAGAAGTAATTGAACTCGGGCTTAGAGGATCTTTAGCGTAAACGATCAGCAGAACGTACCAATGCCTCATCTTTTTTTATCGCGCGAAGCGCCAATAAAATAAAAACAGGAATAAGAACTACTATTGTTGTAAAAGGATAGATTTTGAATTGATATCCTGCACCGGCCATTGTGCGTAAAGCATTAATTCCTGATAAAAACAGTCCAACCCATGCAAGTGATAAGATTAACATGATTTTACATAGCGCCATTTGCTTTTTACGAGAGTTAAACATCCAAGCCGTAAACAGAGCTAAAAAACCAATAAAAATCAGTACTAAACCTAAAGAGGTAGAACTAGAAATTTCGGAAGTGATTCCTTTATCAGTGCTAATAAATTTCCATACAGTTGAGGTAAACAAAGCTGTATTTGTTGCTGTTTCTCCCGGCGCCAATTCGTACAATTTAACCGATGAAACGGTGAAAGAAACTGCTGCTATTAGGGCCAAATAAAGCGATTGGATTCTTTGTATCATGTGGGCTAAATTATCTAAAATCATTTAATCCTAAGTACAGTAATTTATGGGATGTTAATAAAAAACAAGCGATTTCTTATAAATAATAGTTTGTTTTAAAATAAAAAGACGTATTATTGTGCTGTAATTGCATCAAATGCAATTTTTGTTCTGTCCTAACTTCGAATTGTCGAAGAAGTCGCAACTCCCAACTTATCTCATTTAAAAATTGTAACGCTTGAGAGCGTAAATGTTTTTACAAATCCTTAAAGAAATAATATGTTTGACATCATTCAATTGAATGAAAAGCTATTGCCTGAACTGAAAGAACTGGCAAAAAAATTAAAAATTGAAGCTTTTGAAAATTTAAAAAAACAAGATTTAGTTTACAAAATACTAGACCATCAAGCCTTACATCCAACTATCGATTATGCAGGATTAGGTATTGATGCACCTGAAAGAGCAGAATCATCGAAGCCTGTGAAAGCTAAGAAAACAGCTATTGCCAAAGAAGAGTCAGAGGTTAAAAAACCAAAAGCTGTGAAAGAGGAGAAAATAGAAGCAGCGCCTGAAAAAACGTATGCTCCTGTGCAAGCACGTACATCTAACGATAATAACGACGGGCGACCAAAGCGACAACGAATAATTCCTGGTAATACAGAAGGAGAAGAAATTAAACCTGCACCTGTAAAAAAAGATGTAGTTGAAATGCCAGCTTCAGTAGAAGCATCCGCTAGTACTATTGTTCCATCACAAGAAGTAAAAGAAGTAAAGGAACAAACAGCACCAAGAACTGCTCACGAACAGCAAAAGCCAAATTACCCTCAACGAGAATTTCAAAACAAACGACCTATTCAAAACCAAGACCCTGTATTTGATTTTGGCGGGAATATACAAACCGAAGGTGTACTAGAATTAATGCCAGAAGGTTTTGGATTTTTACGTTCATCGGACTACAACTATTTACCATCGCCAGATGATGTTTTTGTAGCACAAAATCATATTAAGCAATACGGATTAAAAACAGGTGATACTATTCGTTGTGCGGTAAGGCCTCCCCGTGAGGGCGAAAAATATTTTCCACTAACGAAAATAGAAACCATCAACGGACAATCACCAGAGATTATTCGTGATCGTGTACCATTTGATTTCTTAACGCCATTATTTGCACATGAGAAGTTTAATTTAATTCATGCTCCTTTGAATTACTCAACACGAGTAATGGATTTATTTACTCCTATTGGAAAAGGGCAACGAGGATTAATTGTAGCGCAACCCAAGACAGGTAAAACAGTTTTGTTAAAAGAAGTAGCAAATGCAATTGCATCAAATCATCCAGAAGTATATTTAATTATTTTATTAATTGATGAGCGACCGGAAGAGGTAACAGATATGGCGCGTAGTGTAAAGGCAGAAGTGATTTCATCAACATTTGATGAACCTGCAGATCGTCACGTAAGGATTGCGAATATCGTATTAGAGAAAGCAAAGCGAATGGTTGAGTGCGGACATGATGTTTGTATCCTATTAGATTCGATAACACGTTTAGCGCGTGCATATAACACCGTAGCGCCTGCATCAGGTAAAGTATTATCGGGTGGTGTAGAAGCAAATGCACTACAAAAGCCAAAGCGTTTCTTTGGTGCTGCACGTAAGATTGAGAATGGTGGATCATTAACGATTCTTGCAACAGCATTAACGGATACAGGCTCTAAGATGGATGAAGTAATCTTTGAAGAGTTCAAAGGAACAGGTAATATGGAATTACAGTTAGATCGTAAGTTAGCGAACAAGCGTGTATTCCCTGCAATTGACTTAGTTGCTTCAAGTACAAGAAGAGATGATTTATTATTAGACCGTGAGATGTTACAGAAGATGTGGATTTTAAGAAATCACTTAGCGGATATGAATCCAATTGAAGCGATGGA
>CALQOD010000002.1 GCA_943332105.1 Chitinophaga pinensis
TCCTGATGCTAAATGCTATGTAGATGCTCAAAAATTAGTTGCTGACATTAAAGTTCGAACTAAAGAACTTTGGAAATTCGAAGTTAAAAAATATCAGGATGGAGTTGATTTGGAAAAACAGCGAATTAAAGCTTGGAGAGATGTGGGTGTAGCTTACGGTGAAAATCAACCAGATGTTGTTTATCAGATTGATTGGATATTTGTAAGATAATTAAATTATATATTTTTTACGGGGAGAGAGTATTTTACTTCTCTCCCTTTTTGTATAAATCAAATTTGTTCAGCAAGCTTGCAGGAGTTTTATTTTTGCTAATTGTATTATTAAAATTGTATTCCCAATTATTTTTTAGCATGAAACACTTTAGGAGATTAAAAAGCCAAATTAGAAAACAATGGTTATTTAGCAAACCAATACGATGGCCCCATTATGTACACAATCTTCTGAAAAATTCTTTAAAGGCTAATAATTATAAATTTTTAGAAAATGAAGCGACAAATTTCATTACCTACGACATTGCTTTAAGTGGAAATGGTGTAGCTAAATTTGATTTTTATCACGATGGTGGAATATATGTGATTCGTGGGGTGATTAATATTTTTATCCCAGAAATTAACGTACGTGATGCAATGATTATGGGGAGTCATTTAAACAACAGATTGCAATGTAGTACCATTTTTATTCATCCTGAAAGAAACGCAGTAGTTGTAATTGCCAAAATCGATTTAGCGTCTGTGGTGGCCTTCCCTAACGAATTGTTTAACTTAATCAAACAAGCTGAATATGATTGTGATTTTTGCTTTGAAGCTTTTGAAAAATTAATAACGTCTGATGAAGATCCTATATTTATTATTACTGACCTGATTGAAAAAATTAATGCCGAAAAGTCAAGGGAAAATAAATAATGACCTCCTTATTATGCCAATACCTGTTTTAACGCCTAGGTCTTCGGCTCCCGTTTTTAAACTTAGCTAAAAAGCTTTATCATTATTTTGGATGGCTTTAATAAAAGGCCTGCAAACATCAATTTTAATCGGCATGAAACCTAAAAGCATTATTTATTTCTCTGATAATACGGGTATTAGTAAGGTTGAAATACAGATAAAGTCGGTATATGTGCCATTTGATTCGGGTTTCCCAATTTTGAAATTGAACATTTAATTTGATCGTATATACTTGAAAAACAAGGGGGTAAAATACAATAACGATCCTCAACTATAGAGGGGTACGATAATTTTCCTATCATTTCTTACTGATTTTCTTTCGTACCTTATTGACATTTATTACTTTTGCTCCCCTTGCACCCTCGTGTAATTTAAATGTTGAAAAGTGGCAACGCATAATAAAGATTTAGTCGTTAAATTCATCAGCTTAACAGCTGGAAGTCATGAGTTTAGCTTTCATATTGGGGATGAGTTCTTTGAGCAGTATCCGAATAGTCTTATTCACAAAGCGAACGTGGAAGTTGATGTAGTCTTACATAAATCGACAACCATGGAGCTGGACATTGAAATAAATGGAGAGGTAGAGGTGGAATGTGGACGATGTCTCGAAAATTTCACAATGCCTCTGAATGCGCATCAGCATCTATTGATCCGTATGGTTGAAAGTCCGAATGCGGAAGATGATGATATCGATACAATACACATTGCAAATTCAGCAAGTGAACTAGTTTTGAATAATCATATTTATGACTTTGTTACGCTGGAAGTTCCATTTAGTCCTTCACACCCCGACCTTAATGATGGGCCAGGTTGTGTGAATGAAGCCCTCGATTCTTTATCAGAAAATGAAACAGAAGAAAATAAGGAAGAAGTGAAGGGTGAGCGATGGAGCGCACTGAAAAAAATAAAATTGAATTAACTAATAAATAATTAAGTACTATGCCAAATCCTAAGCATAAACACTCGAAATCAAGAAGAGACAAACGCAGAACGCACTATAAAGCGACTGCCCCTACAATTGCAGTTGATGCAACTACAGGTGAAGCACACCTTTATCACCGTGCTTACTGGTACGAAGGTAAATTGATGTATAAAGGTAAAGTAGTAATGGAGCGTGAAGCTTAATTATTCCAAGTCTTTCGAATAATAATCTCAAATTTCTTTAAAGGAAAATTGTTCATCATGAAGATTGGTGTTGATATCATGGGAGGAGATTATGCTCCCCTTGAAATAACAAAAGGAGTTATTGACTCTCTTCCGCATTTGCGTGAAGGGGTTGAACTTGTTTTGTTTGGAGATATCGCCGCAATTACACAACAATTTAATGAGGTAGGCGCTGATATTTCGAAAGTTTCTATTGTTGCAACTACCGAGGTAATTGGAATGGATGAGCATCCAACTAAAGCAATTACACAAAAGCAAGATTCAAGTATTGCTCGCGGATTCGAATGTCTCAAGCGTGGTGAAATCGATGCATTTTGCGGAGCTGGTAACAGCGGTGCAATGATGGTTGGAGCTATGTTTAGTGTTAAAACTATTCCTGGTGTTTTACGTCCCGCAGTATGTTCTGTCCTACCTAAAGAAGATGGTCCGTGGGGCGTTTTCTTAGATGTAGGATTGAACGCCGATTGTAAGCCAGAAATGCTTCAGCAATTTGGTGTTCTTGGTAGTCTTTACTTAGAGCATGTGCACGGATTTAAAAGTCCGAAAGTTGGATTGATGAACATCGGAGAAGAAGAAGAAAAAGGAAATGGTCTGACACAAGCAACTCATCAATTACTTAAAACGACAAAAGATATCCACTTTGTTGGAAATGTTGAAGGTCGTGATTTGTTTAACGACAAAGCAGATGTGATTGTATGTGATGGTTTCACAGGTAATGTGATCTTGAAGCTTGCTGAGTCTTTCTATAATTTAATTCAGAAACGAGCAATAACAGATTCGTATTTTGAACGCTTCAATTATGAAAATTATGGAGGTACGCCAGTTTTAGGTCTGAACGCTCCAGTAATTATTGCTCACGGTATTTCAAATGCCCGTGCAGTAAAAAATATGATTCACATTACTGAAAAAGTAACTGCTGCTCGTCTGACAGAAAAAATCGCACAAGCTATGCAGGAAAGTATTGCCCACTAAAATATGACTAAAATAACAGCTGCAATAACTGCCGTAAACGCATGGGTTCCTGATTATCTTCTAACCAATCAAGTGTTAGAAACGATGATTGATACTACTGATGAATGGATAACCTCGCGAACGGGAATTAAAGAGCGTCATATTTTAAAAACTCCCGGAGAAGCTACTTCTGATATAGGAGCAAGAGCAATAGAAGGACTATTAAAAAAACGTGGAATTTCAGCAGAAGAAATCGATTTGATTATTTGCGCAACCACCACCCCTGATATGCAGTTCCCTGCAACAGCAAATATTATTTCAGATAAAGTAGGTGCTAAAAACGCATTTAGTTATGACCTAAATGCAGCTTGCTCAGGATTTATATTTGCTTTAGCAACAGGTTCGAAATTTATTGAGACTGGTCAGTATAAAAAAGTAATTGTAGTTGGTGCCGATAAAATGTCATCAATTATTGATTATACCGATCGTGCAACATGTGTAATTTTTGGTGATGGCGGAGGTGCGGTACTGTTAGAGCCCAACACAGATGGTTTCGGAATTTTAGATTCTATTTTAAAAACTGATGGATCAGGTCTTCCTCACTTGCATCAAAAAGCAGGAGGAAGTTTAAAGCCAGCTTCAGCAGAAACAGTTGCTGCAAAAGAACATTATGTTTATCAGGAAGGGCAAACGGTTTTTAAATTTGCCGTGACAAATATGGCTGATGTGAGTGCTGAAATTATGGAGCGCAATCATTTAACAGCAGATGATGTAGCTTGGTTAATTCCGCATCAGGCAAACAAAAGAATTATTGATGCAACCGCTCGACGTATGGGCGTAAGCGATGAAAAAGTAACTCTTAATATCGAGCGTTACGGTAATACAACCAATGGGACAATTCCTCTTTGTTTATGGGAATGGGAAAGTAAATTTATAAAAGGAGATAATATTATTATTGCTGCTTTTGGTGGAGGATTTACCTGGGGTTCTATTTGGGTGAAGTGGGCATATTGATTTTTATATAGCCAATCTAAACACGCTTTCAATTTAATGTATTAAAGTTCGATTTGTAAAAAGTCGATTTTTGTAATTTTCCCTCAATTTTGAAGGAAACACAATCATTTTGGCCAATTTTTAATCAATTTTCAATCGTTTTTAAGCAAAATAGCTTATTTTTGACCACACATAAAAACTCCTTCCATGAATAAAAAGGAAATCGAAGAACTTATAAAGTTCGTTTCAAAATCAGGTGTAAGTGAAATTAGCTTAGAAACTGATACGGTGAAAATCACCATTAAAAATGCAGCTCCCAAAGTTATTGAACAAGTGGTCACTGCAGCTCCAATGATGCAAATGCCTGTTCAGGTGGCGCCTTCTCCTGCACCGGTTGCAGTAGCAGCTCCAGCAGCAACAGCAGAATCAAACTACATTACGGTTAATAGTCCTATGATCGGTACTTTTTATCGTGCCTCTAGTCCAGATAAACCAAACTTTGTTAATGTTGGTGATGAAATTAAAGTTGGTCATGCAGTATGTATAATTGAAGCAATGAAATTGTTTAATGAAATTGAGGCGGAGGTTTCAGGTAGAATTGTAAAAGTATTAGTAGATAATTCTTCTCCTGTTGAGTATGACCAGCCATTGTTCTTAGTTGATCCTAGCTAAGACTTCTTGTTAAATCATTAAATAGTAAACTATGTTTAAGAAAATATTGATTGCTAATAGAGGCGAGATTGCACTGCGTATTATCCGTACTTGTAAAGAGATGGGAATTCGTACTGTTGCAGTTTACTCTACAGCGGATAAAGAAAGTTTGCACGTGCGCTTCGCAGATGAAGCTGTATGTATTGGGCCTCCACAAAGTCGTGATTCCTATTTAAATATTCCAAGAATTATTGCAGCAGCAGAAATTACTAATGCAGATGCAATACATCCTGGTTATGGTTTCTTATCGGAGAATTCAAAGTTCTCTGCTATTTGTCAGCAACACGGAATTAAATTTATTGGTGCAACACCTGAGCAAATTGATGCAATGGGCGATAAAGCCAATGCAAAAATAACAATGAAGCGAGCAGGCGTTCCTACTATTCCTGGTTCAGAAGGTTTGATATCTGATATTGAAGAAGCAAAGAAAGATGCAAAGGAAATTGGATATCCAGTGATATTAAAAGCAACTGCCGGTGGTGGAGGAAAAGGAATGCGCATCGTTTGGAAAGAAGATGAGATGGAGAAAGCATTTGATACCGCACGTACAGAAGCAGGAGCAGCCTTCGGTAACGACGGTATGTACATGGAAAAATATATCGAAGAACCACGTCATATTGAAATACAAATTGCAGGTGATCAATATGGGAAAGCTTGTCATTTAAGTGAGCGTGATTGTTCTATTCAACGTCGCCATCAAAAATTACTGGAAGAAACTCCTTCTCCATTCATGACAGAAAAACTTCGTCACGAAATGGGTGAGGCAGCAATCAAAGCTACACTTGCTAGTAATTATGAAGGGGTAGGAACAATCGAATTCTTAGTAGATAAGCATGGTAAGTTCTACTTCATGGAAATGAATACGCGTATTCAGGTAGAACATCCAGTAACAGAAGAGGTAATCAATTACGATTTAATTAAAGAACAAATCAAGATTGCCTTTGGCGTTCCTATCAGCGGAAATAATCATTACCCTACTATGCATGCAATCGAATGTCGTATTAATGCAGAAGATCCTTATAATGACTTCCGTCCTTCTCCAGGTAAGATAACTGTTTTGCATCAGCCTGGCGGACATGGAGTGCGTGTAGATTCTCATATTTATGCAGGTTATACTATTCCTCCATATTATGATTCGATGATTGCAAAGTTGATTACTGTTGCGCAAACGCGAGAAGAAGCTATTCAAACAATGGAGCGTGCTTTAAGTGAGTTCGTTATTGAAGGTGTGAAAACAACAATTCCGTTTCATCAGCAACTAATGTTGAATGAAGATTTCAGGAAAGGAAATTACACCACTAAGTTTATGGAAACGTTTAAGTTGAAATAAAAAAATCCCCGAGTTTTAGCTCGGGGATTTTTATTTTCTGTTGATTTTAATTCTATTCAATAAACTCTACTTTCCCACTATCTAAATGATGAACACCTCCAACAATTCCAATCTGTCCTGATGCTATCATATCACGAATAATTTCACTCTTGTTCATAATTGATTTAATCGTTTCTTCAACATTTGTTTTCGTTACATCAAAAACAAATTCTGAATTTTTGGAATTACAATCGATATGCTTTCCTTTTGATACCTCAATAGCTACAGCAGGTTGAATTTTATTCAGCAACGTAGTGAGATTACCTAGTTCAACATGGTCGCAAGCTCCTTTTACAGCTCCGCATTGTGTATGGCCCATTACAACAATTAATTTCGAACCAGCTACTTTGCATGCAAATTCAATGCTGCCTATGATGTCATCATTGCAAATATTTCCTGCAATTCTTATAGAGAAAACATCACCCAGTCCCTGATCGAATATTAATTCGGCAGAGGTACGGCTATCAATACAAGATAAAATAACTGCAAATGGCCATTGACCTTCTCGAGTCTCATTTACTTGTTGTAATAAATTACGATTGATTTTTAAATTACTTACAAAACGCTGGTTTCCTTCTTTCAAAAAGATAAGTGCCTTTTGATGCGTTATGGTTGATTGTGTTTCAAGTGTATGTGCTTTCATTATTTTATTTAGTTGAGTTAGTTAATGGTTACGTGACTAGGAACGTTGTTTAATGAATATTTATTTTTCATTCCTATTACTTCTAATTTAATGTTTTTTTGTGGTGCAATCGTTTTTTCAAAATCCTGAATTAATTCAACGATGTCATAGTCGATATAAAACGATTCAGACGCATCTATTTTAACTACACTGTTTTTAGGTAATTGATGTAGCGTTTCTTTAATAGCAGCCTTATTTAAAAAACTTACCTCGTGCGCCAGCTGTATTATAATTTCTTCTCCATCATGATATTTTTTCTTATCGAAAGAATAAGCAAATTTTAAATTCGATTTCAGAATATAAAATATACTAACTACTATACCTATACCAACTCCCTTTAACAAGTCGGTAAATACAATTGCAATTACAGTTACTATAAATGGAACAAATTGAATTAATCCTTGACTCCATATTTTTTTAAAGATGGCCGGGCCCGCTAATTTGAATCCAATCATTATTAAGATGGCAGCTAATGAGGCAAGTGGTATTTTATTAATGATAAATGGTATCGTTAGAACACAAACTAAAATTAATATACCATGGATAATGGTTGACATTTTTGATTTAGCACCTGCATTTGTGTTTGCAGATGTTCTTACAATGACAGACGTCATAGGTAGTCCGCCAATTAAGCCACTAAATAAATTTCCTATTCCTTGTGCGAGTAATTCACGATTAGGATTTGTCGCTCTTTTTTCAGGATCCAATTTATCTGCAGCTTCAATGCATAACAGTGTCTCGATACTTGCCACAATAGCAATGGTTAATGCTACTACCCATACCTGGAAATTCTTTATTGCATCAAATTTCGGAAAGGAAAGAAGTCCCCAGAAATCATTGAGGTTTTTTGCAATGGGTAGTCTTACAAGGTGGTCGTCTGCTATTTCTAGTGGAGATGCTTGTGACTTAAAAAATTCATTCATAAGTATGCCTGCAATAACTGCCACTAATGCACCCGGAACAAGTTTAATTTTCTTCAAGAAACTAATTTTATTAAATGCAATTAAAATCATCAAGGACACAATGAAAATAATAAATGAACCGGGATGAGAATAATTAATAGCATCGTAAATGGCAGATAAGGTATTGTTTCCTGTTGATTCCATAAAGAAAAAATCTCCCTCGTTGTCTTTGTCGTAACCAACCGCATGTGGAATTTGTTTTAATATAATAATGATTCCTATAGCCGTTAACATACCCTCAATCACATTTGAAGGGATATAGTTGGCAATAGCTCCCGCCTTTAATGCGCCTAGAATCATTTGTAATACGCCAGCAATTATTACAGCCATTAAAAACGCTTCGTAACTATTTAATGAAGTTATTGCACTAAGTATAATCGCCGTTAATCCTGCTGCGGGGCCTGATACACTTAATTGAGAATTGCTGAATAAACCAACAACAATTCCTCCTATAATTCCAGATAAAATACCAGCAAATAATGGGGCCCCGCTTGCCAAAGCAATACCTAAGCACAGAGGTAGTGCTACTAAAAACACTACCAAACCAGATTGAAAATCTGATTTTAAATTTTGAGTTGTAATTTTCATAATAAAGAATAAATGATTAATTCCCTCAAATTTTTTGAGAGATAAATGAAAGAAAATAATTCTTGATTATGATTCTGGTGGTAAGTCGGGCTGTGAAGGATGTCCTTCAGCAAAACTGACGATTAACGTTAAATGAAAATGATTAACATCTAAAGTTGTAAGGTGAACTAGTTCATCAAAAGGATTGCAAAATTTTTCTGTTTCCTTTTTATAATCTGATTTATTCCCCTTTGATTCAATATCGTCTTCCATTTCGTAACAAAACGCTAAAACAGCTTGGCCTGAACCAATAAATATGCACTTATTCACAATCATCAACGTGAATGCAAAAATCAAAATGAATGGTACAAGATATTTAATTTGTTTCATTGGGAATATAAACATGCAAATCTACTATTTGTTTTAATTTATTTCTGATAATTAAATGTTAAAAATTTATATGATTCAAAGCCCATACTTTCAAAATCAAAGTTTACACAAATTCATTAGATTTGGGAATAAATAAATCGTTATGACATTATCCTTTCAAGACATTATATCGGTAACAATGATATTATTTGCCGTAATTGATATTATTGGTTCGTTACCAGTAATTATTGAAACTAGAAACAGGGTTGGTGTTATTCATTCGGAGAAAGCTACTTTCGCCTCATTGGTAATAATGGTATTGTTTCTTTTTCTCGGTGAAAGCATCTTAAAACTAATTGGTATTGATGTATCCTCCTTTGCTATTGCCGGATCGTTGGTGATATTCTTTTTAGCGCTTGAAATGATTTTAGGTATTCGCCTATATCGTGATGATATCCCTGAAACCGCATCTATCGTTCCAATTGCATTTCCTTTAATTGCTGGTACAGGAACCATGACTACTTTAATCTCATTACGCGCTCAATACGATATTCCAACAATTTTAATTGGAATCTCCTTGAATATGATTGTAGTTTATATTGTACTTCGTATGGTAGGACCGTTAGAAAAGGCACTTGGTAAAGCAGGCATAAGTATAATACGAAAAGTATTCGGCGTAGTGCTTATGGCAATTGCTGTAAAATTATTCAGAACCAACGCAGGACTTTAATTCATAAAATAGGGATAAAAAATAATTATTCCAATGATTGAACTGATTATTGCGAATAACAAAACTGCACCAGCTGCAAGGTCTTTTATTTCTCCTGCGTATTTATTTTTTTCTGGAGATAAATGATTTACCATTTTTTCGATTGCTGTGTTGAATATTTCAGCAGATAAAACTCCAGCGATGCAAATTAAAATAATTGCCCACTCACTTATCCGTATTTGAAAATATAATCCGACACTTATTGTTGCAAATGCTATTATCAATTGAATGATAAAATTAGGTCCGCTTTTTAAAATTAAACGAATTCCGTTTATTGCATATTGGAAACTTGCTATGCTGTTTTTCATTTCTTTAGTTGGATAATATAAAACTCGTTGAACTGAATTGCTTTTTCGAAATACTGAGTAAGCGAATCATTCGTTACATCTGATGCATTTGTGGTAACTAAGTAAGTCGCGCCTCTGCTAATATAAGATTCTAAAAGTATTTTGCCTTCTTTTATTTCTGATAATTGATTTGCTCTTTCGTAACCAAATCCTTTTTTGTGGAGGAAGTACAGATAGATACAACCTGATTCATCAGGGCCCGCAACTATTTTAGCATCTACAGGAATAAATGATTTTAGTTTTTCAAGTTTAGACTTATCACTGAATGATTGTGATATTCCTAAATCACTCTTTGCCCATCGTGCAGGTATAATTCTGATGCATGCTAATATAGGTTGAGCAATTAATAATACTAGGATTATAGCGTATCTGCCCTTCTTAAACAAAAATTCTACTCCATTATAGAGTAAGGCAATGACTACAAAGTAGATTGGCATCATGTAATAATGATGGACATCCATTTGTCTTAGTTCAAGGAAATGGTAAACGCAATAAATGAATAGTAATGCTGAAAAGTGTATTAGATACGTATTCGATTTTTTTGAAAATGATGCATAGCATCCTATTATAATCACTAATGTATTCGCAAATCCAAAAACTAATTCTGGAAAATCGCTTATTAAGTTTTTTCTTAGCGTAGCAAAGGCTGCTTGTAAATTACTTGCTGATCTGATTTCAATTCCAAAGTCGCGTAAATTCGATTGCTCTATTAAATGTAAAGAATAATTATACCAGCTATATACTACAGCTAAGCAAAAAAAGCCTGCACTAATGATTAATAAATCTTCTTTAACAAGTTTTCTATTTTCAAACTTCGACTTAATAAATTCTACTAAATGAAAAACGCCTATCATTAAGTATTGCATTTTAATAAGTCCGCTTAGTGTCAAAAAAACCAAAGATAGTACGATTGAAAATTTATTCCGATCTCTCTTAGAGTAATAATATAAGCTGATGAAACCTGTGCAAAGCGCAAGTATATCAGGAATAGCATTGATGCTATGATAAAAAAATTCTGGCGACCATAATAATAAGGAAGAAGTGATAGAAGCAGCAATAGTATTTGACGTGATGCTTTTAAGAAATAAAAAGGCAAAAACGGTCGCGGTAATTGTAATTATCAAAGAAAATAAACGGTGTGACCAATAATGAACCCCCGTAATTTTATAGATGATGGCTAACAACCATTCGTAAATTGGGAAGGCTGTACCAGTGATTCCATCGCTTTCAAATCTTCTGTCAACACGAGGTTCAAGTATATTTAAATCCTCTTCATAAAAATTCTGAGCAACGGCTAATGTATTACACTGGCGCCATACATGTATACTACATGGTGGGAGGTTAATATAAATTATGTGAACTAAAATAAAAACGATTATCGAGTAGAATAGAATCCGTTTCGCATTAAGTTTATTAGGCCATTTCATTAGCTTATAAAAATAGAAATAGCCAGTTAATAAAAAAAGCCCCGACTTAATGTCGAGGCTTTTAATCATTTAACTTTTACAGCCCATTTGAAATTATTTTTTTCAAATTGTTGTACTGTCTTTTCTATTTTCTCGGAATTTATGGGATAAAGTAAAAATTCTATACTATCAGTAGGCCATGAATGAAAATAGCTTTCAAATAGAGCAGGTGTTTCATTTATAATTATAAATGGAATGTTTTTAGTTTTTTCTTGTATTCTTAATAATCCAGTCAGAGCGAGTATGTCTATATCATCAATATTACAATCCATGATGATTAAATCAATATCATCAATTTTTGTCATTGCCAATGTTTCTAATCCTGAGGTAGCATTTAAGAATATTCGATTAGGTTTATTTAATGTAGCCTCTAGCGCTAGTATAAATTGAGGTCGATTGTGGACAATAAGGATTTTACTTTCTTTACTTGTTTTCATTTTTTATTGTGTTTAATTGTTGTTTCATTTTTCGAATTAAAACTTCAGTTGATATTGGTTTTGTTAAGTAATCATTAGCACCAGATTCGATGCAAAGCTCGCGATCACCTTTCATTGCTTTGGCAGTAACTGCAATTATTGGAAGTTCTTTGTATTTATTTATTTGTCTGATTTCTTTTATTGTTTCGTATCCATTTTTACCTGGCATCATTATGTCCATTAGTATAATATCAATTTTATTTTTTCCCAGTTTTAGTAGTGCGTCATCACCATTGAAAGCAGTATAAATGTTCATTTTTTCGTTTTCTAAAATACTTGTTAGTGAGTAAATATTTCTAACATCATCGTCAACAACAAGAACATTTTTTTCTTTTAATGTATTTTCATCTAGTATAAAGAAGCTTTCTAAATCAGTTGATGTTGCTGCTAAATTTAAATAGTCAAATTCATCATTTGATAATATTGTATTGATCTCGCGTATGCATTCATCAGGTGAGTTATTTACATATACTAATGGTTTATCACTTAGTTCGTTATTTTCAAATATTTGTTTAGCGAATTCTTCCTTATTTATTACATAATTATTACCGATAATAATAAAATCGCAATTGTTTGCTAAAATAGCCTGACTGGCATCAGTCAAAAAGTCAATACTAAGCGATACATTAATTTCTGATAGTTGTTTCAATACAGCTGTATCAATTTCGTTCGGTTGTCCAATAAATAGTATTTTAGATGTAGTATTGTTTTCTTTTTTTATTTTTTCGAATAATAAATCAAGATCATTTTTTTCCACTGGTTTAGACAAATAAGAATCAGCCTTCAGATTTTTATCATTCAGATTTTTATCGGCAGCGGAAATTATATGGATAGGAATATTTTTCAAATCTGAATTTGATTTTATTAAATCAATGAATTCCCATCCGTTTATTATTGGTAAAATTAAATCCAGTATGATTGCATTGGGCTTGTATGATTTTGTTAGCTCCAGCGCTTGCGCTCCATTTTGAGCTACGATATACTCCAAATTATTTTTCTTACAATAGTCTGTTAATACAGTCGAGAATATTACATCATCTTCAACTATTAATACTAGCTTATGGTTATAATTACTTCCTTGATTTAATTCAACTTCTATAATTTCATTATTGATGGCTTCGTTATTTAATTTTTCTATTTCTTCAGTATTCTCTTGCGGTAATTGTATTTTAAAACAGCTCCCTTTTAGTGGCTTGCTACTAAGCTCTATATTGCCACCCATCATTGAAGTAAGCTCTTTACAGATTGCTAGTCCAAGTCCAGTACCTCCAAATTTTCTATTTGTTGAACCATCTGCTTGTTGAAAGGCATCAAATATAAGTGATTGCTTTTCCTTTGCAATCCCAATTCCTGTATCAATTACTTTAACTATTAGTTCTTTTGTTTCTTTTGTTAATTCAAATATAACTTTTACTAATCCATTTTCGGGTGTAAATTTAAATGCATTTGAGAGTAGATTTTTTAATATTTGACCTAACCGGATTCGATCTGTACATATTAAAATATCTTTATCAATAGTTGATTCAATCTCAAATTTGATGTTGCTCTCATTTGCTAATTCAACAAATAAAGAGGAGATGTCATCAATAATTTCGTCAATAGGCATTCTCTCAAATTGTAAATCTAATTTCCCTGCTTCAATTTTAGATAAATCGAGTATGTCATTTATTAGCATTAGTAAGTCGCTACCAGATTTATGAATCACTTGCGCATGCTCTCTTTGTTTTTCGTTGAGATGATCTTTTTTATCCTCAGATAATAATTTTGCTAAAATTAAAATACTGTTTAATGGAGTCCTTAATTCATGACTCATGTTTGCAAGAAATGCTGATTTATATTTATTACTTTGTTCTAGTTGTGTTGCCTTTGCAGTTATATTCCTTCTTGCTTCTTCAATTGCAATATTTTTGTCTTCTAAAAGTCTTGCTTTTTCCCCTAGAATTAAATTTACTTTTTTTAATTCGTCTTGCTTATATTTTAATTCTTCTTCACTGGCCTCTAACAATTCAGATTTTTGAATTAATTCATTATTTATTTTTTTCAATTCTTGTTCTTGAAAAGCTAATTCTTCAGCTTGTTTGCGGGATTCAATTAATAATTGATTTGTTTTTAAATTCGCTCTAACATTGTATAAACTGGCAGCTATAGGCTCTGCCATTTTTTCAAGTAATTCTATCTCTTCATTAATAAAAGTATTCAACTTCGCAATCTGAATTGCGCCAACAACAGTTCCACTTGTCATTAATGGTATAACCACAATATTACATGAAGAAGATTCAACACCTTCAGTGGATTCAATTGTAAAATAAGGATCAAAGGTATCAGCTGATATTATAGTTTTTTTTGTTTCTAAAACATTGCCAACTAAACTTGATTTCAATTCATATCTTTTACTATTTAGAATCTTACTATTAAGATTGTAATAAGCGCCCAATTGTATATGAAGGTCGTTCATATCTTCATTATGTAGTAGAAATATAGCAGCTTGGTCTACTTTTAAATGCGCAACAATTGTTTCTATTATTTTCTCAAGTAAATCAGTGAAATCTTTGTTACTTGTTCTCATAATTTCATTTAATTGAACAAGTCCATCGTGTTGCCATCTTCTTAATTTTTCTGATTCATGAGAAATGGCAAGGCGATTACGCATTTCAATTAGTGCTTTACCTTGAACATCCTTGGCACTTAAAGGCTCGAAAGTTTGACTAAAATTTCCTTTCCCGATTTCCTCTACGAATGCAGCTTTTTTTCTTAAACTACTAATCGATTTTTTAAGTTCTATAATCATAACACCTATAGCATTATCAGGTGTTTCAATATTGATCTCCGCTAGTTCACCACGTCCAAGTTGTATCAGTACATTTTGAACTTTTAAAACGGGAGTTAAAATTTGTTTTTTTATAATGTATGCTGCATTAAACATTAATAAAAGCAACATAACAGATAATCCCACAACTACAATCAAAATCCAATTATAACTGTAAAGCATTTCATCTTGTACTTGAATTAAAAAATTAGCTTGACGATTTGATATTTTCTTTAACTGATAACTTAATTCGTTTGATGAGGGCATTATAATATTTTGCAATTCTAATGTCGCATTTGCATAATATTTTGTGTCGTTGTTGTCAATTGCTGCGTATAGAGAATTTAATAAATGATTTTCCGAATTCAGTAACAACTCATATTTATGGATACAATCATTTAATGGTACATAATCAGGATTATCCGATTTATTTAACGCAATTAATTTTGTCTTGATTTTAGTAAAATCAACATTTTTTATTTGTTGTAAGCTATCTAAATAAAATCGTTGATTAGAATTGTATATTCCATTACTTGTATATAACGCGGAGTGATGAACTAATAACTGAAGCTTATTAATTTGTAATAGTGTTGGATTAGTTTTATTTATTAATTCAGCAGTTTTATTCTGATTTGTTTTAATAACATAAAAACTTATAAAAACGCTCAAAACCGAAACAACGAGCACCATAATAAATGAGCTCTCGATTTTTTTATCGATACTTCTGAATGTGCCAGTTTTTAGTTTAATCATAAAAGTCAGTCTTTGGATATAGTGATTTTCACTATCCATTGCCGACTTTCTACGAATGCAATTCAAAAAGGTTAAAAAAAAACGGAGCTTTTTGAGCTCCGTTTCAATCACTTATGATTTTATTATCTGTTTAAAAGTACTGTTCCTTTGTATTCACTGCTTCCAGCTTTTAATAAGTAGAAGTATGTGCCTGCAGGTTGGTCTTCTCCGGAATTGTCTTTTTTACCATTCCAGCATGTTTGCGACGAACTGCTTGTAAAGATCTTTGTTCCCCAGCGATTGTAAATTTCCCAAGAGGTACAATCTTCAAATTTAGTGTTAGCACCAAGATTGAAGCAATCATTAATTCCATCGTTATTTGGTGTAAAGATGTTTGGAACATTATTAAAGTAATCAGACAATGAACCTGGCCCAAATGGAGTAACTGTTGTATCCGAACACTGGTTGTTTAATGCGATTAAAGTAATATTTGCTGAAGATCCAAATGCATATACATGAGTAGGGTTAGGATCTGTTGATGAATTACCATCCCCAAAGTTCCATTCGTAGTTTAATGAGAATGTACTATTGTTGATTAACGTAATTTCTACACCCTGACATCCAATTACTGTAATTGTGCTATCAATTGCGAATGAAGCTACTGGTTGATCATTCACATTAACTGTTACCTGATCATCATCCGTACATCCATTATTATCCGTTACTACTACTGTATAAGTTGTATTAGTAGATGGAGATGCTGATGGGTTAGATATCGTTGAACTAGTTAATCCTGTGGAAGGACTCCAGTTATAACTCGAACCACCACTTGCTGTTAATGAAATACTTCCTCCGTTACAAATAGTACCACCAGTAGAAACAACAGCTGTAGGCAATGAATTTACCGTAACTGTTGTATTAGCTGAATTAGAACATCCGTTATTATCTGTTCCTACCACAGAATAGGTAGTAGTAGTAGTAGGATTAGCTCCAGGATTTGAACTGGTTGGATTGCTCAAACCAGTAGAAGGAGTCCAAACATAATTGTTGGCCCCTGATGCAATAATTGTTGTCCAAGCTCCAAAACAAATTGCAGTGCTATTACTTGCAGTTACATTAGGAAGTGCATTTACAATAACAGTAACACTATCTGACTTCTTACATCCATTAGCATCTGTAACTAAAACAAAATAAGTAGTATTAGTAGTAGGCGATGCAATAGGATTTGAAATAGTAAGATTATCTAATGTTGAGTTTGTTGTCCAGTTATAGTTTGTACCTCCATTTGCATTTAATGTAGTTGTAGTTCCTGTGCAAATAGTGTCATTCGTACCTGCGTCAGCGTTAGGAAGCGCATTAACAGTTACATTGTATGTTACAGTCGTGCCAATACATCCATATAAATTAGTTTCTTGAACACTTATAGTAGCACCCGGTACTGTAGTTAATGTTGCTGATGTAGTATTTATTGTTGACGCGCTGTTTAAAGTCCCACCTGTTATGCTCCAGTTATAAGAGCTTCCTGATGTATTAATAACACTAAACACTCCTGAGTCACCAACACAAATTGCACTGTTACCTGTTATTGCACTAGTAACAGGAGTTGGATTGATTGTAACATATAGTGTATCTGAAACTCCGGCACAAACAGTATCTATTGTTGTACTATTTTCATCGTACCAAAGTGCTACTGTCTGTGGCCCGGGTACGTTCCAATCAACAGTAACATTGCTTGTCCCATCGCCACTAACAATTGTTCCGCCTTGTGCATGCCATGTATAAATAGAGCCTGGAGTGTTAGTAGTAGAATAAGAAATTCCTTGAGCAAGGTTAGTACAAATTGTACTCGTACCTGTTGGTGCAATAGGATCTAATACAACGTTGATATTTACTGGTAATTGAACTGAATCAGAAGGACAACCTAAATCGGTTACTTCAATTACAGAAACAACAGCTAGTGTTTGTGTTCCCGGCCAATCTATACTAACAGTATCAGTACCCTGCCCTACTGTAATTGTTCCGTTGGTAACCGCCCAGTTGTAAGACGATGTAGTATTTGGATTTAATACCAAATATTGTACGCCACTTGCGCCAGGACAAACAGATAATGTTCCTGTTATTGAATTGATGGTTGGCGCAGGATTAACATTGATGTTAATAGTGTCAGAGTTTACACATGAATTACCATCTGTTCCTATTAAAGCATAACTTGCATTTGCAGAAGGGTAAACATTAATGATTGTCGCGCTTCCTAAAGAGTTTCCAGATGCTAAATCAATCCAATTATAATTTGTAGCACCGCTTGCAGTTAATGTTAATGTATCTCCATTACATAAACTAGTTGAAGAAGAATTTATTTGTACTGTTGGAAGTGCATTTACAGTAATTGTGATTGTGTCGTAGTTAATACAGTTTGCAGAACTTGTTCCTTCAACAATATAAGTAGTTGTCGATTGCGGAGTAACTGATAATGTTGATCCAGCTCCTATAGAAACTACAGGGTTTGCCAATTCCACCCAGTTATATGATGTAGCACCCGATGCTGTAATGCTCGTTGACTGGCCAAAGCAAATAGCAGATGGAGTAGCCTGAGCAGAAACGTTAGGTAAAGGATTAGATGTTACTGCAACACTATCTGATGTTGTACATCCATTCAGAGTTGTTACAACCGTGTAATAAACAGTTGAAGGAGTTGTTCCTGTATTGCTAATTATTACTTCGGTCGTTGCACTCGTGTTCGATGATAATCCAGTTGTTGGTGTCCACACATAGGTATATCCGCTTGTAGTATTCGTTCCAATTGTAATAGTATCGCCATTACATGAAGAAACCGCAGCACCTGCTTCAGAAGTTGGCAAAGGTTTTACGTTAACCGCAACAGTATCTTTATCAATACATCCAAATAAATTAGTTGTCAAAATATAATCAGTAGTAACTACATTACTCGTACTGTTATTTAAAGTTACAGATGATGATGATTGATTTGATACTGATAAACCAGTTGATGGAGTCCAAGAATAATTGTAGTTGACAATTGATAAATCGCCAATAGTTCCTGATTGTCCAGAACAGAATGTAATATCATTTCCAGCTTGTGCTGTTGGTATTGGGCTAAGCACTACTTGTACTGATCCCGTTGATGTACATCCATTCAATTCAGTAATAACTGAATAATATAATGTATCAGGAGTTGATGCAGTTGTTGTATCAGTTAAAGTTGGATTTGAAATTAAACTGTCGCTAAGATTAGTTCCTGGTGTCCACACATAGGTGTAACCGTTAGTAGTAGCACCTCCAAGTTGAATAGAGCTTCCTGAACATAATAGCTGATTTGTTCCAGCTATAGATACAGGCACTGGTTTGATTGTTACATCTACAGTTGCAGTGTCTTTACACCCAAACCATGTAGCTATAACAGAATAGTTAATTGTTATCGGTGAGCTGCCTGTATTCGTAGCCGCAGATGTTGGGTTTGAAGTAGTTGTACTGTTTAATCCCGTTGCAGGCGACCATGAATAAGTATAACCGCTTGTAGAAGAGCTACCAATAGCTACACTTTGTCCAGAACAGTAAGTTTGATTTAATCCTGCATTAGCAGTTGGCACCGGGCCAACAACTACACGAACAGTATCAGTATTTTGACAACCGGCTAGATCAGTATTTAAATAATAAAATACGGTGTCGGTACTATTTCCATTATTTGTTAAAGAAACAATTGGATTCGAAACACTTGGATTGCTTAATCCAGTAGAAGGCGTCCACGTATAAGAATATCCACTTGTTGAAATTGTTCCTATTTGCCCATTAACTCCAGAGCATAAGTATAAATTATTTCCTGCATTCGCAGTTGGTACAGGCTTAACAATAATTTTTACAGTATCCTTGTCTATACACCCAAACCATGTTGTAGTCAGAATATAATTAACGGTATCATTAGCCGTTGTTGTATTTGTAAGTGTAACAGTTGATGTATTGCCTGATGGTGTTGTCAAGCCAGTAGTTGGTGTCCATGAGTAAGAATAACCACTTGTAGATGGACTACCAATTGTTATAGTTTGTCCTGAACAATATGTTTGATCAACTCCTGCATTCGCATTTGGTATTGGCGCAACTACAACACGTACCGTATCATTATTTTGACATCCTGCTAAATCAGTGTTTAAGTAATAGAAAATTGTATCTGTTGAATTACCATTGTTTGTTATTGAAACAATAGGGTTAGAAACATTTGGATTGCTTAATCCAGTAGATGGTGTCCATGTGTAGTTATATCCACTTGTTGAAAGTGTACCTAGTTGTCCATTTACTCCAGAGCATAAGTACAAATTACTTCCTGCATTCGCTGTAGGCACTGGTCTTACAATTACTTTGACAGTATCTTTTGCAGTACACCCAAACCATGTTGTAGTCAGAATATAATTAACGGTATCATTAGCTGTAGTTGTGTTAGTTAATGATACGGTAGAGCTGCTAGAAGTTGGAGTTGTTAAGCCAGAAGATGGCGACCAGTTGTACGTATATCCACTAGTGTTAGTTGATCCGATGAGACCACTACCTCCTGAACAAAAACTAGTGTCCGCTCCAGCAAGAGCTGTAGGAACTGGTCTGATAATCACCTGAACGGTATCTGTTGCGCTACATAAAAAGCTATTTGATACAAGTAAAATATATTGTAATGTATCAGGAGTGTTTCCGGTATTAGTTAATGAAAAAACTGGATTAGATACAGCTGAATTACTAAGTCCATTGCTTGGTGTCCAAGTGTAGTTATATCCAGAAGTAGATAACGAACCTAAAGGCGCGCTAGAGCCACTGCAAATTGATGCATTGTTTCCGGCATTTGCAACCGGATATGGATTTGAAGTAATGACAACAGTGTCTTTATTAGTACAACCACTAAGTGTTGTAGTCAAAATATAAGTTGTAGATGTTGCAGTTGTTCCTGTATTGTTGATTGTCACCGTTGGATTAGAAATCAAACTGTCGCTAAGATTAGTTCCTGGTGTCCATACATAGGTGTAACCGTTAGTAGTAGCGGTTCCTAACGACGCAGATCCTCCAGAGCAAAACGAAACATCAATACCAGCAACCGCAGCAGGCTGTGGTTTTATAAATACAGTTTTTGTTAAGGTATCAGAAGGGCATCCAAATGGATTTAATGCAACGATACTAACTGTTGCTAAGCCCGTAGTAGTAAAGTTAACTGTTGCTGATGCAGTATTTGTTCCTGATACTTGTGTTCCGTTAGTTACCAACCATTGATAGGTATAGCCAGCAGTTGATGATACAGAATATGCAATACCCGTTATAGAATTTAAGCATAGCGTATCAGGGCCATTCATAACTGACGGCTTCTGTGTATTAATTATATTAATCGTATAAACAGTATTTGTGACTTTTGCAGGACAACCATTGTCAGTTGCCGATGTAGAGAACTGATATGGAGTAGTTCTTCCTTGGTTACAAGAGGTAGTCCAGCAGAATTGAGATGAAACCGTTGAATCGCCTGAAGCATTAGCTAAAGTTGCAGTTGGATTTACCAATGTCGAGTTAAAAACATCTCCAGTATGCGTTAAAAATAAACTGTCGCCATTTATATCTGTGTATCCAATATTAAAACAAAGTGTTTGTCCTTCTTGAATTGTATAAGATGATTGAGTATTTGCTGCTACAGGAGCCGGATTAGTAGGGCAATTAATCACGATAATTTGAATATCTAATCTTGATATACCAATTAAAACGCCATTACGGTATTCACTGATTTCAATTGCAACAACATAATAACCTTGGTTAGGCGAAACATATATTCCTAAACCAGTGGCTGGATCCATAGCCGCAAAGCTATTTAATCCGAATGGCGTTGTATTGCTAAAATTAGTAGCATACGTCACATTTGGAATTGGCCATGTATAAGTTATAGGGGCAGCAGGATTAGGAGAGCCAGAACTTGAAATTCCTGCAAAAGGAGTAACAAATGCATAGCTTAATGAATCACCATCAACGTCAATAGCCTGATTTAATATACTTGCCGTATCATTTGCGCAAATGAATGGCACTGGTGGAACTGCGAATGTTGGAGAATTGTTAGAAATAGTCGGTGATGGAGCATAAGCGTAATATGCTTGTCCTGTAGCGCCGGGATTAGTTAAGTTAGCAATATTGTTATTTCTGCAACAACGATCCGATATAAAATAATATCCTGTGGTATTAGCAGGAACAGAAATAGTAGTTTGATAAATTCCTTCTTCCACACAAACATTTGGAGCAAAAGAACAACTTGCACCAGCATTAGGAGGTACAATTGCTTGCTGAGAAATCAAATTTAAATTTGCTGAAGCTACTCTTTGCTTCTGTCCTGGTGTTGCTGGATCATCTTGATAGGCTCCTATTGGAGTGCTGATTGGTAATTGAGAACTTCCAGGGTCGCATAAGCGATAAATTTTTAGCGTAACACGATAGTCGTATAACCCGGTACCTGAATTTAGACCTAAATATTGATAGGTCATATTACCACCCATTAAATGGGTTGCAAATGCATCTTGAGTGTTAATCATCAATATGCCTAAAAAGCAGATAACTGCAAGTAGTAGTTTTTTCATAAACTAGTTAATAAAATTGAAATAGTTGTTTTGATTGTTAAGGACCTCAAAGTAAATAAAAATCAGCTAATTTACCTTAAAAAACCAGCAATATAATTTTTGATATTAAAGTCATTTAAATAGGACATTAGAATAGTTTAATAAACAATTCTCATTCGATGATAGCTAGTGCCTATTTAACCAATAAAAAAGCTATTTGAACAAGTTTTTTATCCTTCAAAGAATTTAGGAGATAAAATAAAAATCCCTCCAATTTCTTGAAGGGATTTTTGAGGTCGCGAGCGGATTTGAACCGCTGTACGAGGTTTTGCAGACCTCTGCCTAACCGCTCGGCCACACGACCTTTTAATGGTGGGGCAAACATATAAAAAAAATAAATACCCCTTATTATTAACTTGCGTCTTAAACTTAACTAGCTTAAAATAGTTACAAAGACTTTATAAGTTCTATCAGCGTATGTTAAATCAGGACAAAATTCTAAGTAAACGCGTTGAATCCTGTTATATCCATACCAGTTATAAGTAAATGAATATCATGCGTACCTTCATAAGTAATTACACTTTCAAGGTTCATCATATGACGCATAATCGGATATTCGCCTGTAATTCCCATTCCGCCTAATATCTGACGAGCCTCGCGTGCAATCTGAATAGCCATATTCACATTATTACGTTTTGCCATTGATATTTGAGCTGGTGTTGCGCGATTTTCATTCTTTAAAACCCCTAATCGCCATGTTAATAATTGAGCTTTGGTTATCTCAGTAATCATTTCGGCTAATTTCTTTTGCTGCAATTGAAAGCCTCCGATTGGCCTTCCAAATTGTTTACGCTCCTGTGAATATCTCAACACTGTGTCATAACAATCTAATGCAGCACCAATCGCTCCCCAGGCAATACCATAACGAGCAGAGTTTAAACAGCTTAACGGTCCTTTAAGTCCTTTAACAGTTGGAAAAATATTTTCTTTTGGAACTTTCACATTATCAAAAACTAATTCACCTGTTGCGCTAGCTCTTAAAGACCATTTGCCATGTGTCTCAGGAGTGCTAAAACCTTCCATTCCTCTTTCTACTACTAGTCCGCGAATATCTCCATTATCATCCTTTGCCCAAACAACAGCAACGTCTGCGAAAGGAGCATTGGAAATCCACATTTTAGCTCCATTTAAAATTACATGGTCACCAGCATCTTTATAATTTGTTACCATTCCGGAAGGATTTGATCCATGGTCGGGCTCCGTTAATCCGAAGCATCCCATCCATTCTCCAGACGCCAATTTAGGTAGATATTTTTTTCTTTGCTCCTCAGTACCAAAAGTATAGATCGGATACATAACTAAAGAACTTTGTACTGAAGCAGTTGAACGAACACCGGAATCGCCTCTCTCAATCTCTTGCATGATCAATCCGTAAGAGATTTGATCTAATCCACCACCACCGTATTCAACTGGAATATATGGACCAAATGCACCAATTTCAGAAAGTCCTTTGATGATTTGTGTCGGGAATTCTGCTTTTTGAGCGTATTCTTCAATGATTGGAGAAACATCTCTTTTAACCCATTCACGAGCTGCATCACGAATTAATTTATGCTCATCCGTAAGCAATTCATCCATTAAATAGTAGTCGTGCGCTTGATAACGATCTTTTGCCATAGTTATAATTTTTTGTTCAGCTTTTGGCTGCGAGGCGCAAAGGTAAGCTAAACACTCAATTTACGAAACAACCAGGTATTAAAATAGTTCAGCGAAAAGCAACTATCTTCTAAAATTATTTTCTATCCACTTTGTATCGGATTTTTTTACCAGGCTTGACACCATACCATTCAGCTAGATAATCACAATTAATCCAATAGGCCTGGTAATTACAGGCTGCATGTTCAGTTAAAATCTTCTCCCATGCTTTAATCTTGTTGATGTTTTTACCCATTGATGTATTCCAAAGGAACAATATATAATGCGCCGCTTCTGGTTTGTTTTGACTAGCCTTGTTAAAAAAGCCAATCGATTTGTAGTTTATTAAATTCGAGTCAGTATAATATACAGCGTTCGGATTTATGTCGCATAAATACATTAAAAGGTTTTCGACAGGAGCCGAGCAGTTTTCTTTTTTGTTTTGAAAATTTAATCTTTTCCAACTTGAATCCGCAATGATAATTCCAGGAGAATTAGAAAAAAGTGTAAGTGTTCTTTTTAGTTCAATAGTATCTTTTAAAAATACAATTTTGTTATCATTTATCTCTTTCATTTTAGTAAAAGACCTTATTCTTTCTTCGGATTCATACCTCGGCATTTTAAAACCATTAGCATGCAAAAGAATTCTTGTACAGCTTGTAAATAATAAGAAAATAGAAATGACAATTAAATTTTTCATAGTTTTTTATATAAAGGAGGGGGAGAGCTTACGGGCTCAGCCCCCTATGGTGACAACAACAAAATCTCGGGCTTACGGGCCTGAATTATTTTAGTGGCAGCGAACGTTCAGTATATAACTGTCTCCATTATCTTGTATTTCATAGATGCCAGGAGTCAGAATAATATTGGTATCGCTTCCTAAATCTCTGCTTATATAATTTGGAATTTCATATTCATTTTCTAAATCAAATATGGAATTATCCTGAAGTTTTTTATCCAATGATTCACTGATTTCTTTCTTTTGAATTTCGATTTGTAGAGTGTTGTTCTCATAGGATGCATATGTGCCTGCTGATAATGGATTCGTCCTGTCGAATGTACCGTAAAGGAATAGGCAAATGCCTGGGAAAACTTCACAATCGTATTTAGGTTTGCCCATTACAATTACAATGTGAATTTTTGGAGGACGAACGCATGTAGTTGTTTCCTTTGTTGCTTCTGCATTTGTCGGAAGCGTGTTCATGATTGATAGCATCATGACAAGAGTTAAGATTTGTTTTTTCATGTTTTTGTTTTTAAAAGGATTTTTAAATTGATTAATTGATGGGTCAAAACTATTGTCTCAAAAAGCGATTATCCGTTTACAAACGTTTAGCAATTAACAAGTAAATGTTAATTACAAAAAAAGCCCCTTCGGATGAAGAGGCTTTCAAATATTTTGTGTGAATATAAATTAAGGAATCAATTTCTTTTCTTCTACTTGAATCACTTCACGTGTAACATTATCAAAAAGTATAGCATATATGTGTACCTGATTTGCGTTTGCGTTTGATGGAGATAGTTTAATGTTGTACGTTTTATTGAATACCTGACCAGCAGTAGTTGAGTTAGCAATTGTCTCGCCATATGTTCCTAAAAATGCGCCCCTTAAAACATGTCGGTGAACATAATTTAATACATTAATCGCAGAGGGAGTCGAAGACATTTTCTGTGGCGCTATAATGCTGTCTTCTGCAAAATAAACAGCAAGATTAACAGGGTTCGGATAATCATTTATCATTTTTACACTAATATTAGATGTCATTAAACTATCCATTGTATTAAACGAATTGTTAATTGTAATTCCAGCATCTGCTGGTCGCTGCAAAATAGTATCTACTGTCGCTTCCCAATCAGGCCAATCAAATATATATTGCGAAGTAGTTGAAGCTTTGTATAATCGATTTATCATTCCTTTTGGAAATGATAAATTAATCAAATTAAAATCAGTAGCTATTGTTGTTCCAATCGTTGTATTGAAATCATCTTTTTGATAAATAGAATCAGTTCCATTTACAAAAACAGGGTTTGTAGTTGCGAAATATCCAGCATGAATGGATAATACAATCAATCGATCTCCATAAATATCTTGTAATCTTTTTGCTTCAACATGAGCTGCAGGACAAGCTTGACAGATATGTCCTGTAAAATCTTCTAATAATACTTTACGAACAATTGTGTCAGAAGTTGAATCTGGAGGAGTTACATTTCCCGCTACTCCATAAGGTCCTTCTATCTTATCACATCCGAAGAAAAGAAAGCCTAAAATCAGTGATGTGCAAAGTGTAAATAATTTTAAATGCTTTATCATAATATTAAAATCTGCTTGTTACTGTTACATTAAATCCATTGCTTGCTGGTACGTATCTGCAAACACCTCCCACGCATAATAAACCTGCACGCTGACGAGCATAACCTAATCCAATACGTGTAGGGCCTTTTGTATATACCATGCTTGCATTATAATAATGAAAACGATGGTCAGGATCATCATTGCCATAATTCCATTCGTCAAATGCTGTCACAGACCATTTAGGCGATACACTATATTCTACTAATAACATAGCCCAATTTTTTTTATCTTCTGCAGTTAGTAAATGTTGAAGCTCTGTACGAATACTATGTTTTGAATCGAATTTATGAAGGTAATCTACCACTGCGATATGAGACGTCACCTGCTTTTCACCAATCTTGCCTTCAATAACATTTTTATCATATACCTGATAGATATAAGTTAAAATCAATTTATCGTTCTTCGATAACTTCTTTGTTAATTCAAAATTTACATCTTGATAATAACGATTGTCGCCAATTGCAAAAAAATCTGAAGCATAACCTAGTGTATCGTTACTAACTGTAGTTCGTTTAATATCATTAACCGCAGACGCAGACAAGCTGATTTTTGTTCCGTATTCACCACCGAAGAAGCTACCAGGTTTACAATTAATATAAATTTCTCCTGCTGCTCCCATCTCTCCATTAGGCTGGGTAGCGAAAGGATATAAAGTACTTAAGCGATACGTTAATTGTTTGTTGATTGCTGGAAGATAGTTAATGAACAAACTATTTCCTGTTGCTCCTCTGTCGGAGCGATAGTTCATATTATCAACTCTTTTCCCAGATACTTGCGCTCCAAATCCTTTTATAGCATAGTTGATATTAACTAATAAAGCCTCACCGTTTTTATAAATGAAATTATTTACAATGGAAGGGTCATTAATCTTATTGGCGTATTCAGCATTTAATAACCAATTGCCATAGCTCATATTTGTTCTGAAGGCAAAGGCTCCAACGTTTTCTGGAAGAATTCTAGTTGGGCTATTATCTTTTTGATATTTACTTACAAAGCTACCGCCAACGCCTAACCGAAGTTTCTTGCTAGCCCATGAATCAAAAACATCATTCAACTGAACATCACCATCAAATCCTCTTACAATACCAGGTCCTTTAGCAAAGAAATTTCGTTGTTCAGCTACAAATCCTTTTAATACAATTCCTTTATAAGGATTGTACTTTATATGTAAACCATCCATTGCATTATCTACTCCTAATGCTCGCTCTTCATAGCTTCTAAATATTAATCCATTACCAAACTGATCATAAAAGTTACCAGCAGTAATCGTGATTTCGTCCTTTGAAAATTGAGCAAAGCGATAAGTTATTCCGCTTCCACGATAGTTAGGATCAAATCCTTGTAAAGCATTCAAATAACTTTCGTAACGTAATCCTGCTTTGAAATTACCCGATTCGTAATTGAGATTAAAAAAGCCGTTGCTTAATAATTTCTCAGGTACATCTGGTGCAAGAATAGCGCTGTCGGGTTGGTAATATTGAGAGTTGACTTCAAAGTTACCAGAGATGTTGGACATTACGCTTGATTGCTGAGCATTCGCCTGTTGCGCTACAGAAATCAATGCCATGCAGACAACTGTAATTCGTAATAGTTTATTCATTGTGATTAATTAAGGTGCAAAAATAAAAACGGGAACCTAACTATTGTTAAGTTCCCGAATTTATTTAATTATCAGTAGTTATTTACCCGAAAGCTTTTTTATTTCTTCAAACAGATTGTCTTCATCGCCAGCTGAGTAGTTATTATGCTGTGCAACTAATTTCCCGTTACCATCAAACAAAAATGTATGAGGAACAGAGTTGACATTCATTGCTCTCTTAAAATCTCCATTAGGATCCAATAGAATTGTATAGTCCCAACCTTTCCCAGCAACATAAGGTGCTACACGGCTCATTGAACGACTATCATCAATCGAAACAGCAAAAACCTTTACACCAGTTTCTTCTTTCCATTGAGAATATTCCTCGTTGATTGCATCTAATTCCGCAACGCAAGGCTTACACCATGTTGCCCAGAAATCGATGATGAATGGTTTACCGTCATTACTAATACTGGCTGTGTTGAATTCTTTCCCTTCTAACGTCTTAACACTGGCATGCCCCACATCTGTTTTAGTAGATGTAGTTTGAGCAATTGATAAATTACTGATTAAGGTTACTGTTACTAAAATAAATAGCTTTTTCATAATGGGGTATTAAATAAAGGGACTCCGAAGAGTCCCTTTTACAACGAGATTATTTCTCTAAAATTACTTTTTTAATGATTTTTTGTCCTGGTGTTTCAATGTTGATTAAATACGATCCATTTTCGAAAGAAGAAAGATCAACATTTAATGTTCCTGTATTCGCAACATTTTCTTGACGAGAAATTGTTTTTCCAACCATATCAGTTATCACAACTGTAAATGAAGTTACATTTAACTTGTTTAGAGTTAAACTTACATTGCCAGCCGAAGGAATCGGGAATACACTGATAGTTTCAGTAATTGAATTTTCACCAACGCCCACATTTTGTGTAATGTTGATGTCATCAATATAACCGTTGTTACCATATCCACTGATTGCAGTGAATTTAGCAATGATGTTAGTTTGGCCTAATAAAGAAGTAAGGTCAACAGTTTCTTGTCTCCAATCGGTTGTAGATCCTGAAACGGGTGTCCAAGCATTCGTATTTGCAGTTAAGTTTGTTGTTAATCCAGTATCATCATTTTTACCCCATAACATATTCCATGTTGTGCCGCAATCTGTTGTTGCATTAAAATCTATCTCATCGCTGTATGCTGCGCTATATCTAACTTTTGCTACATAAAAAGTCAAGTATGCATTATTCGCACCTGCTAAAGAGAATGGAGGTAAATACAATTCATCAATTTGTCCTGGAGTACTATTGTAAAAATCAATTTTGGCAGAACCATTAGTTCCTGTTGCACCAGCAGCTACGCGTGTCCATGTGTATGAAGCATCTGGGTTATAACGCGCCCATCCAGCAGGAGGGAACGCGCCAGTTGTAAAGCCTTGAACAATTGGAGTTGCTATCGGAGCAGCAGCTACTAAAACAGGAGTAACATAAGAATCATTATGCGTGTCTTGGTCTAAAGAAGCATTTGGATTTGATGTAGCAGTTGTAATTGTATGCGAACCAATAGCTACGTTAACAGATGGTAAAGTAATTAAGATTGATCCACCAGAAGGGATATTTCCTGTCCAGTTGTAAGTTTGATTAGCACCTGCATCTACTTTGTATAAAATGTCGAGTGAAGTTAAGTCAGCAATACCGAAGTTAAACACATTTACAGATGGACTAATTACTGTATCGCAGTTTAAATAGTTTATTTGAGTAGCAGTAACACCAGCGTCATTTTGAATTAACGTACGGCTATATCCTGCTTGATGTACTTCTTTAGTTGCATCGTCTTGTACAAATCCAACTACCGCTAACTGAACTTGGTTGTATACGTTAGCCATTGTCCATGTAAAGTTATAAACTACAGAATCGCCTTGAACCATTGTAGATGGTAAAGCAGTTCCATTTGCATCTGGTAACATTTTTTTCATTACTCCTTCAAAATGCTTTTCGCCATTTGATCCTGGAGCTGCAGTGAAATATATGTTTCGCTCAATAATTGCAAAACGAGCAAATAACCGATTTGAGAAGGCAAGTTGAGTGTTAGCAGAAATTGATGTTGTTGTTGGTAAGCTTAATGTGAATGTAGTATCATTTATTACCGCTGCAACAGTAGCACCTAACGGAATATTGAGTCCTGTAACAATTTGGCCCACCGAAATTAAAGTGCTTGAATCATTTATAACGGTTGTTCCAGCCGTATTTTGATAACATTGCAATATAGCATTTGGCAAAATAGAATCAGTCATTTTTACAACCGCCGTTACGTCAACTGATGTTCCATTGATAGCATGAGAAATACTAATTGTAAAAGGAGATGTTACCCCATAACGGTTGCTGATGTCTGCTTGTGTTAATGAAGCAGGTTGGTCGTTATATACGTTACCATCTAAAATTCCATTTGGAGAATAGTTATTAGCGTAATAAGTCATTCTTGTGCTAACATCTGCAATGTTATGTCCGTACATTGGACCAGCAGAAGGAATGTTGTTTTGATATTTAATGGATACAACTTCACTTCCATTCGCATTTAATAAAGCGTTTACAGGGCCATTTGTTGCAGCACAAGGTCCGCAGTTTTCACTTGTGAATTCTTCGAATAATACAAGGCGCTGCGATTGGCTGAAAGCAGATCCTGTGATTAAAATCGAAGCAATAATTGCGTAAATTTTTTTCATAAGAATATTGGTTTTTAAGTTTTGGAGGATTCTAATTGGTCGCCTAAAGTATAAAAAAGCCGTAGAAAACAGCGTAGAAAACGAAGATTTTTCATTGTTTAAAGAATAATTTCACTAAATTAGCGTCTCCAAAACAATAATTTTATCAGTTAATTTATGAGAAAATATTTACTACTACTACTATGCTTAATAGGATTAAGTTTTAATTCAAAAGCACAAAATCTGGTTCTTTCAAATTTTAGTGCTACCGTTTCTGATCCAGGAAATACAAATACCTTAGAATCAATTGCTCGATTAGATAATAATGGTTCTTCAACAGTAAATATTGTTGTAGAGCGCGATGTAATTAATTTGCCTACCGGCATGTTTGAACTATTCTGCTTTGGTCAATATTGTAACCCTCCAGGAACAGCGATGACGAGCTACGCAACTCCAATTGCTGCCGGTGGTCGTGAGTCGACTTTCGATGCTAAGGTAATTCCTAATGGAAACTGCGGAACAGCGACTATTCATTATCGGTTCTACGATCAAAATAATCCAGCAGATTCAACTGGATTTACATTGGATTTTGCATTCTGTACACAAGGTTTAAATGATATTTCAGAATCATACGGATTATCAAAGCCACTTAGAAATCCTGCCGATCAGTTTACTGTATTTAATTATAATTTAGCTTCGAGTTCAACAAACGATAAGTTATATATTTATAATATGCTAGGGTCGTTAGTGAAAACGGTAGATGTATTAGGTAAAAATGGTAATTTAGTTGTTAATACCGCCGATTTAAAATCGGGATTATATATTGCTTCTTATGTATCTGAAAACAAAGTAAAAAACAGCTACAAATTAGTTGTATCGCATCGATAAAAAAACATTAAAAATAGAATAAAGGTCAGATTAATTATCTGGCCTTTTTTTATGCTTTAAAAAATCAGGTCGTTAGACTTTTTATAAACCAGAAACGCAAAACCTATATTCGTATTTTGTATCTTCGTAATTCATTAAAATTAGAGGAAGACATGCCAGATTTAAATCAAGAAGCGCTCGATTATCATGAGGCCGGAAGGCCAGGTAAAATAGAAGTTGTACCAAGCAAGCCAACTAGTACACAGAGGGATTTAGCATTAGCATATTCACCAGGAGTGGCAGCACCTTGTTTGGAAATTGAAAAAAATCCAGAAGACGTTTATAAGTATACAGCTAAAGGCAACTTGGTTGCCGTAATTTCAAATGGCACTGCCGTTTTGGGATTAGGAAATATCGGCGCGGAGGCATCTAAACCTGTAATGGAGGGGAAAGGATTATTGTTTAAAATCTTTGCTGACATTGATGTATTTGATATTGAAATTGACCAGACTAATGTTGATGATTTTGTTAAAACAGTTAAAGCAATTGCACCAACTTTTGGAGGAATAAATCTTGAAGATATCAAAGCTCCAGAGTGTTTTGAAATAGAGAAACGCTTAAAAGCCGAATTAAAAATTCCTGTGATGCACGATGATCAGCATGGTACTGCCATTATAACAGGCGCTGCACTAATCAATGCCTTGGAGATTGCCGAAAAGAAGATCAGTGATGTTCGAATTGTTGTTAATGGTGCTGGTGCTTCTGCCATTTCTTGTACTGCTTTATTCGTTACGTTAGGGGCAAATATTGATAATATTGTAATGCTGGATAGTACGGGTGTAATTCGTGCCGATAGAGATAATCTTGATATAAATAAAATTCGTTTTGCCACTAAACGCAACATTCATAATCTAGAAGAAGCATTGCATCGTGCCGATGTTTTTATTGGATTGTCCAAAGGAAATATATTAAAAGGAGAGAATTTAAAAGAAATGGCCGAAAATCCGATTGTGTTTGCAATGGCTAATCCAGATCCTGAAATAAAATACGAAGATGCAATTGCGGCTAGGCCTGATGTTATCATGGCTACCGGTCGTTCAGATTACCCTAATCAGGTAAATAATGTTATTGGTTTCCCATTTATTTTTAGAGGGGCTTTGGATGTCCGCGCAACGCAGATTAATGAAGAAATGAAACTCGCCGCAGTTCATGCAATCGCGCAATTAACAAAAGAGCCAGTTCCTGAAATTGTGAATTTAGCATACAATCAACGCAATATAACTTTTGGGCGTGATTACATTATTCCAAAGCCCTTAGACCCTAGATTGATTCATACAATTTCTCCTGCAGTTGCAAAAGCAGCGATTCTATCTGGCGTAGCACAAAAGCCAATTACTAATTGGACGGCTTACGAAAGTGAATTGAAAAAACGATTGGGCTTGGATAATAAACTTATTCGTGTAATTACCAATAAAGCAAAGCAAAATCCTCAGCGAGTGGTATTTGCTGAAGCAGATACCTATAAAATTTTAAAGGCGGTACAAATAGTTTACGAAGACGGAGTAGCTCATCCGATTTTATTGGGAAATAAAGACAAAATAGTTGCTCTTATAAAAGAACATAATCTTCGCTTAGAAGGTGTTACAATTATCAACCCTAGAGAAGAGCCGGAAATATTAACGAAATTTGCGGAGTTGTTTTATCAAAAAAGAAAGCGTCGTGGTTTCACTTTGTATGAATCTAAAAAGATTATGCAAGAGCGTAATTATTTTGGTGCTATGATGGTTGAAACGGGAATGGCAGATGCCTTAATCAGTGGACTTACCCGTAATTATGCGGAAACAATTAAGCCGGCTTTACGCGTGATTGGTACGCAAACTGAAGTTTCGAAAATGGCTGGGATGTATATCCTGATTACCAAAGATGGACCAGTCTTTTTTGCTGATACAACAATAAATATTAATCCTACAGTTGAAGAAATTGTAGAAATAACATTACTAACTGCAGCGGCTGTACGACGGTTTAATATTGCTCCTCGCGTCGGTTTGCTTTCTTATTCTAATTTTGGATCTTCCAATACCGATAGTGCTATCAAGATGAGAAAGGCTGTTGAGATTCTTCATGCTAGCCATCCAGAATTAGTCGTTGATGGCGAGTTACAAGCGAATTTCGCATTCAATCAAAATCTTTTAAAAGATAATTTCCCATTTAGCGATTTGGCAGATACAGGTGTAAACACTTTGATTTTCCCTAATCTTGATGCTGGAAATATTGCGTATAAATTACTACAAACTGTTGGAGGTGCGGAAGCTATAGGCCCTGTACTTTTAGGAATGAAAAAGCCGGTACATATTTTACAATTAGGATCTTCCGTTCGCGAAATTGTGAATATGATTACTATTGCTGTTGTTGATGCACAATCAAGAATTCCTATGGCTCCTTTGAATGAAGAAAAATCTTTCACCAAATATTAATAAATAGTTAATAATTGTATTGATAAATGGGCTAATTATTCAGTCCTTTATTTAAATATTTGCAAGCTAAAAAACCTTATTTTTGTTTTTATGTACGATTATTTTAATGGTAAAATTGAAAACTTAACCCCAACTCATGTTACGATAGATTGCGATGGCGTTGGTTATTTCTTACAGATTTCTCTTTATACATACACTGCACTAAAAGATGCAAAGCATTTTAAACTTTTTGCTCATCAGGTGGTTCGTGAAGATGCCCAAATTTTGTTTGGATTTGCAGATCAGGATGAACGATTAATGTTTCGTGAACTCTTGAATGTGAGTGGAGTGGGCGCATCTACGGCTCGTATTATACAATCAAGTTTAGCCCCTGATCAACTTAGGTCTGTAATTTCAAAAGGGGATGCTGGTGCTTTACAAAAAGTAAAAGGGATTGGAGCAAAGTCTGCACAAAGAATTATTATTGACCTGCAGGATAAAGTAAATAAAATGAGTCCCGGAACTACAACTGTTTTATCTGCATTACACAATACGAGCAGAGAAGAAGCGTTAATAGCTCTTCTTACTCTTGGATTTGCGAGGGCAAGTGCTGAAAAGGCGCTAATGGCTGCTCAAAAACAATTAGGAAGTGATGCAAAAGTGGAGGATTTGATAAAAGCATCACTTAATTATTTATAGCAGAATTAACAAAATGAAAAATCAGGGAATGGAATTAATTTTCTGTCTCTGTATTTTGGGTAATTTAGTAACTTAGTGCCCTTAAGAAAAATTAACATCTGAGAATAAATAGTTTTGAAAAATATTAGGTTTTATATTTCTGTTTTGCTGGGGGTAGTAATTTTTGTTTCTCTAATTTTTTCGTATGGTCATGCGGTAGCAGAAATACACGAAAACTATTTTGTCTTTCCAAGCGATACTCCTTCAACTAGTAATGTTCCAATAATGCTTCGCTATCCATTTAGCGATCGCTATTCAGATCCGTATAGTTCACAACCATTTTTGAGCCCGCTTTATTTAAATTACCCTTCCAATATAAAAACTACTGTTGAGTATAACCCTGAAAACAGAGAGTACGATATTTTTGAAAAAATCGGTGGTCAAAATTTCCGTAGCCCTAGCTACATGACATTTGAAGAGTTTAAAGAATCACAATTTAAGCAAAGCACTCGCGATTATTGGAAGAAGAAAGCAAATGAAGAAAGTATCACACAAAGAAAAGGATTTGCGCCTCGCCTATATGTGGGTGGTGAAGCTTTCAACAGGATCTTTGGAGGAAATACAATCGATATTCGTCCGCAGGGTTCTGCTGCATTAAGCTTCGGACTTAATATCAGTCGTTATGATAATCCAACATTGCCAGAGCGACAACGAAAAAATACAACATTCGATTTCAAAGAACGCATTCAAATGAATGTGATTGGAAACATCGGAGAGAAATTAAAAATAACTACTAATTATAATACCGAAGCTAGTTTCGATTTTGAAAATCAAATCAAGCTAGAGTACACAGGGTATGAGGATGAAATTATTCAGAAATTACAAGCTGGTAATGTTAGTCTTCCTTTGAATACGCAGTTAATTCAAGGTAGCCAGAGTTTATTCGGATTAAAAACACAACTGAAATTTGGAAAGCTAACAGTAACGTCTATCCTTACTCAACAAAAAGGGAAGTCTTCGAATATTGAAGTAAAGGGAGGAGCTACAACAACCAATTTCGATATTTCTGCAGATCAATACGAAGCGAATAAACATTATTTCTTAGCAAATTATTTTAAAGATAATTATGATAATGCTTTAAAGGATTTGCCATTTATCAATTCCAGTACGAATATTACACGCATAGAAGTTTGGGTGACAAATAAAAATAACTCTACTGATAATACAAGAACAATTGTAGGGTTTACTGACCTAGCAGAAAGTAGCCCATATAATGCATCTATTCCTGGAACAGGTTATGCATATCCTTCGGATACACTTTCAAATACTTTATATCAAGATATCTTAAATAATTATCCATCTATTCGTGATATCAATTCTGTGCAGAATACGATGGCTTCTATTCCTTATTTGTCTGCATCTCGCGATTATGAAGTAGTACAAAATGCAAGAAAGTTAAATACGAATGAATATACATTTAATCCTCGGTTAGGTTATATCTCCTTAAATCAAGCATTAAATACAAATGAAGTTTTGGCAGTAGCATTTGAGTATACGGTAGGAAGTCAAGTGTACAGAGTAGGCGAGTTAACAACATCTGGAGTTGAACCTCCAAAGGTTTTAATGCTGAAATTATTAAAAGCACGAATCACAAATACCAAGTTGCCATTGTGGGATTTGATGATGAAGAATATTTATGCTTTAGGTGGCTTTCAAATTGATAAAAAAGATTTCAAGTTAAATGTGTTGTATTATGTAGATACAATTGGAAATCGACTGAACTACATTCCTGTTTCTCCTGCTGAGCCTAATGTTTATGCTAAAGCATTAAATCGTTTGTTTAACCTTGATAAGTTGAATGTAAATAACGACCCTCGTCCAGATGGAGAATATGATTTTATTGAAGGCGTAACTATCAACAGCAACAGCGGCCGTGTGATTTTTCCTGTGCGCGAACCTTTTAGTTCGTATTTGAGAAGTAGGTTTGTTAGTCAGACCAACGCAGATATTTATGCATACGATGTGCTGTATGATTCAACAAAAACAGTTGCATTGCAATTTCCTGAAAAGAATAAATATAGCTTGAAAGGAAGTTATTCTAGTAAGTTTGGTTCTGATATTCCTTTGAACCAATTAAACATTCCAGAAGGGTCAGTTAAAGTCACTGCAGGAGGACTTCCACTAACAGAAAATATCGATTATACGGTAGACTATAACCTAGGCCGAGTAAAGATTATTAATCAGAGTATTCTGAATTCTGGTCAAGCCATTAATATTTCGTTAGAAAGTAATTCACTGTTTAGTATTCAATCAAAGACATTATTTGGTTCTCGCTTCGATTATGTAGTGAATAAAGATTTAGTAGTTGGCGGTACTATCATGCGTTTGAATGAAAGACCTATTACTCAAAAAGTTAATTTTGGAGATGAACCCATTGCAAATACAATTTGGGGTGTTGATGGAACATGGAAACGCGAATCGCGCTGGTTAACAAAAATGATTGATAAGATTCCAGGAGTTTCTACCAAGTCGCCATCTCAAATTACTGTTAGCGGCGAGTTTGCGGACTTGATACCGGGGAATAGTAAAGCAATTGGTAAAAACGGAACGGCTTATATCGATGACTTTGAAGGAAGCCAAACAACAATTGATCTAAAAACTAACGTAGGTGCATGGACGTTAGCTTCTACTCCGCAGAGTCGTTTTGCTGAAGCAAGATTAGATTCAGTTACTAAGGGCTATGGATTTAACAGAAGTAAATTTTCATGGTATATAATTGATCCGTTATTTTACAGAAATCAAAGTGGTGTAACTCCTGCACATATTACAACTAATGATATTTCAAATCATTTAGTGCGTCAGATTCCCGAGAAAGAAATATTTCCTAATAAAGAGGCTCCACAAGGCCAGACGGTAATTCTTCCTGTGATGAATATGTCATTCTATCCAGCAGAAAGAGGACCATATAACTATGATGTGTTACCGTCAGCGTACTCATCAGGTGTTGATGCTGATGGTAAGTTATTAGACCCCTCATCTCGTTGGGGCGGCATAATGCGCCGTATTGAGTCAACTGATTTTGATGCGGCAAATATCGAGTTCATCCAGTTTTGGATGATGGATCCTTTTAACTCTAATAGTCAGAATACATCTGGCGGTGATTTATATTTTAATCTTGGAAATATCAGTGAAGATATTTTAAAAGATGGCAAATTGGAATATGAAAATGGGTTATCGCCAACTGGAGATACTGCAGCTTCCAATAAAACAGTTTGGGGCTTTACTCCTCGTACTCAACCACCGATTATTTATGCATTTGATAATAATCCTGACGCACGACAGTATCAGGATGTTGGTTTAGATGGAGTAAAGAACTCTTTAGAGCCATCTGTTTTCCAAGACTACTTAAGTACTTTAAGTGCTAATGTTTCGCCAACTGCATATCAGCAGTCAGCTTCAGATCCTTCATCCGATAACTATCATTACTACAGAGGAACTGATTATGATAATGCTCAAAAAAGTATTCTAGACCGATATAAAAATTATAGTCATCCCGACGGTAATTCTCCAACGGATAATCAAAGTACAGAGTCTTATTCAACTTCAGCAACTACAATTCCTGATGTAGAAGATGTAAATAAAGATTTTAATCAAGAGGCTTCAGAACAGTTTTACGAGTATCGTGTTTCTCTGCATCCAGGTGATTTGGAAGTTGGAAAGAATTTTATCGTTGACAAAATCACTAGAAATGTTTCGTTACCAAATTCTACTAATACGGATATAACTTGGTATCAATTTAAAATTCCAATTCGTGATGTGCAAGGTAATAATCCCAATATTACAAAGTATGGAGATATCGAAGGGTTTAATACAATTAGTTTTATAAGAACATTTATGTCTGGGTTTAATGAGCCAATGACTTTACGTTTTGCAAAGTTAGAATTCCTTCGTGGCGAATGGCGTAAGTATGTATACGATATGCATAGTGCAGGAGAAGTAATTCCAGGTGATCCAAATAATGGCACATTTGATATTTCGTCTGTAAGTATTGAAGAGAATGGAAATAGAACCCCAATACCTTATGTAATACCGCCAGATATTCAGCAAGAAACAAATATTGGTTCTACAACTCTTCAACGATTAAATGAGCAGTCGTTATCCCTAAAAGTTTGCGATTTAGAGGATGGAGATGCAAGGGCAGCATTTAAAAATTTAGGTCTTGATTTACGTTCGTATAAAAAGCTTAAAATGTTTATCCATGCAGAATCATCTGGAGTTTCTGATGATTTAAAAGATAACGACCTTACTGTTTTTATAAGGATGGGGAATGATTTCACGGAGAATTATTATGAATATGAAGTTCCGTTGAAAAAAACATCATGGGGAGCAACTGACCAATATGCTATATGGCCAGAAGTAAATAACATTGATTTAGATTTAAACAAATTTGTAAATCTTAAACTATCTCGAAATACGGCAGTAGATAATTCGGGTGGAACGATAAATCTCACAAGTATATATTCTGAAATAGATGAGAATGGAAGAAACGCTATTTCTATTAAAGGAAATCCTTCTCTTAGTAGTGTACGTACAATTATGATTGGCGTGCGTAATCCAAAACGAGACCCTGCTAATTCTAACGGTGACGATGGTACGTCAAAATGTGCAGAGATATGGGTGAATGAATTACGTCTGACAGATTTTGATAAAAAAGGCGGTTGGGCAGCCACAGGTCGTGTAACAACAAAGTTAGCAGACATTGGAAATGTTGCTTTAACAGGTACGCACAAATCAATTGGCTTTGGCAGCATCGAGCAAAAAGTAAGTGAGCGCAGAAGAAGCGCTGAAACATCTTTTAATGCAACATCAACCATATATTTGGGTAAGTTCTTGCCTGAAAAAGCAAATTTAGATATTCCGCTATATGTGAACTACGGTACCATAGTGAATAACCCTCAGTACGATCCATTAGATCAAGATGTGCCATTTGCAGATGCTTTAAAAAATAATCAAACAGCTGCTGATAAAAAAGAATTTAAAAAACGCTCACAAGATTATACTAGAAGTAAAGGAATAAACTTTACTAATGTGAAAAAGAATAGAAGCGGAAGTGCTAAGGCAAAAGTGTATGACATTGAAAACTTCAACTTGACGTACGGCTTCGATGAAGTTATGCATCGTGATATTAATATTGAATATGATATAATAAAAACACATAGAGGCGCAATTGGATATAATTTTAATACAACTCCGAAGTATATTACTCCCTTTGCAAAAGCTACATTCCTGAATTCAAAATATTTAAAACTTGTAAAAGATTTGAATATTAATCTTGTACCAACAAGCATGAATTTTAGAATGGATGCACAACGCGTTTACGGAGAAAAGTTATATCGTAATAATACTGGCTATGCAGATATTGTAAGGGACACGTTCTTTAATAAGAATTTTGATACTCGTCGTGTTTATGATTTTAAGATTGATATTACTAAATCTATTAAACTTGATTTCAACGCAAATAACTACGGAATAATTGATGAGCCAGAAGGCAGAATTGATACGCAACAAGATAAGGACTCTATTAAGAGTAATATATTTGGAAAGAATTATTTGCTTGGAAGAAATAAACAATATACGCAAGCAGGAAATGTATCTTATCAAGTGCCATTAAATAAGTTGCCTCTTACTGATTGGGTTTCATTAAATGTTAAGTATGGATTTAACTATAATTGGCAATCGGGTCAGTTTATTCAAAATACAACAACAGGTGCCTTTGGCGTTGATTCACGCACGGGGAATACAATACAAAATTCAAATACAAAGCAGGTAAATGGAAATTTTGTTTTGACTACTTTGTACAATAAAGTTCCGTTTTTAAAGAAAATTAATTCACCTAAACCACCTAAAAAGTTAGCAGTAAAAACGGAGCCACCTAAAAATCCAAAGGATTCAATTCCGGGAATGAAAGCACCTAAGGTTAAAGCGCCTAATACAATTCCTGATGGCGTTAGATTCTTAGGTCGTATGATAATGGGTGTAAAATCTGTTGGGTTTACATACAGTGAAACTAACGGTACTGTACTACCTGGATATGTTAATTATTCGCAATTGTTAGGTCAGGATCTCGATCACAATTCACCGGGATTTGGTTTTGCTTTTGGATCACAACAAGATATTCGTCCACAGGCTGTAAATGGAAAATGGATAACTGCCGATACAAGTTTGAATAATGCATTTGCAAGAAATTATAATGAAAACTTTTCTGCACGGAGTTCTATTGAACCATTTAATGGTTTAAAGATTGAATTAAATGCAACGCGTCAGTATACACGCAATAATTCAGAATATTTCCGTTGGAATGGCTCTCGCTTTGATTCGCAAAGTGTAACGGAGACAGGGAACTTTAGTATTTCTACAATATCCATAAATACTGCATTTGCTAAAGATGACCCTACTACTTATTCAAATGCTGTGTTCGAACAGTTTTCAATCAATCGCAAAATTATTTCTGAGCGTTTAGCTGTAACTAATCCGAATTCAGTAGGCTTTGCGGCGCCAGATACCTTCGGAATTATATACAACGACGGCTATAGCGGTACGCAACAAGAAGTATTAACGCTGGCCTTTATTTCTGCTTACACGGGTAAATCACCTAATGATGTCAAGTTAAGTCCTTTTTCAAAAATACCATTGCCAAACTGGAGAGTTACCTATGATGGTTTAAGTAAGCTTCCGTTATTCAAAAAAGTATTTAATAATGTAAGCTTAACGCATAGTTATCGCTCTACATTTAATGTTAATAGCTATAATCGGAATTTGAATTATGTGGATACTAAATATCCATCAGTTAAAGATATCGGCGGTAACTTTATACCATCAAGAGAATTTGGACAAATTTCTATGGTCGAACAATTTGCCCCGTTGTTAGGTGTTGATGTAACATGGAAAAATAATATACAAACAAGAGCAGAATTCAAACGCGATAGAAATGTATCGTTAACTTATGCAGGGGTTCAGATAACAGAAGTAAAGGGGAATGAAATAACTCTTGGGTTTGGCTACCGATTGACTAAGTTTAAATTACCATTTAATCTTTCCAAGAAAGTTTCGGGTAATGGATTAAATTTAACTGCTGATTTTAGCGCTCGTAAGAATGTAACGATTATCAGAAGATTACTAGAAGGCGTTAATCAACCTACAGCTGGATTAAATGTTTATTCTATTAAGGCGGCTGCAGATTATGCAATTAGCGATAAGTTAAATATGCGATTCTTCTACGAGCAAACTATTAATACCCCAGTTATCTCAACTTCTTATCCAACATCAAATATTAACACTGGAATCGAAATTCGCTTCTCATTATCACAATAAAAATTAAATTTGTAAAAAATTATAACATTATGAATATTCCTTCAGAATTAAAGTACACAAAAGATCACGAATGGGTTCGTGTTGATGGCGATATCGCTATTATTGGAATTACCGATTTTGCTCAAAGCGAATTAGGTGATATTGTTTATGTAGAAATTGAAACAATAGGGGAGTCTGTGGATAAAGAAGCTGTTTTCGGAACAGTGGAAGCAGTTAAAACAGTTTCTGATTTGTTCATGCCTATTACAGGAGAGGTGCTTGAATTAAATGATGCACTAGAAGGAAATCCAGAGTTGGTGAATACAGATCCATATGGTGAAGGATGGATGGTGAAGGTGAAAATTTCAGACCCTTCGCAGTTAAACGAACTATTAGATGCTGCTACGTACGGTGCTTTGATAGGCGCATAATTGAAATTAGAAATATTTTAAAGGCTCGGAAATTCCGGGCCTTTTTGTTTGAGTTCATTATTTTTTTTCGTTATTAACAATATGTTCTAATAAAATAGAGCGATTTTATCTATGAAAAAAATAAAATATTAAAGGTGTTTACAATTATCTAAATAAGTCGTATTCATTTTGCAAGATATTTTTATATTCATAAAACAAATTCTAAATTGCATTAATGATGGAGAATTCCGCCTTTGCGATTTTATTAGTCGATGCACATCCTTTTTATCGACGAGGTGCTTCATCAGCTATAATGGATATCTGGCGGAACGTAGAATTGCATCACGCAACAAATTTTATAGATGCCTGCGAGAAATTATCGAAATTAAAAATTGATATTATTATCACTGAAATTGATTTGCAACCACAAAATGGAATTGAATTAATAAAAGGAATTAAAGAGCATTACCCTGATGTTCGAATAATTGTATTAACGCATTTTAAGGAAGAGGATTACATTTTAACTACATATAATATGGGGGTTGATGGCTATTTGGATAAGTCAGTTAATCAAATGGAGTTAGCCCGTGCAATCAATAAAGTGCTCAACGGCGAACGATACTATTCGCGTCAAAATAGTGAATTGGTGCATTCACGTATTAAAATGTTCAAGTTGATGAAATCTGAAGAGGTTTATCAAAAACTTTTCTATCATAAAAACTATATTGAGATTATTTTTTTAATGGCTCATGGTTTTAAGAACAGGAGCATTGCCGAAATTTTGTATTTATCAGATCGTACTACCAGTGTTCATCGCTCTGAGATATATAAAATTATTGGCTGTCAAACTTCACTTGAGTTGATTTTGTGGGCAATGGAAAAAGGAATTAAAAATGATCCTGACTTATTGATTAGATTTGATAAAATATTATCTGAAAAAGTAAATTTGATTTAGTGTGAAAATATAAACGACTTTCTAGTTTTCTTGCCTTCTATTTTTCTTGATGCAGCAACAACTTTCCCAAATCCATAACCTATTCCAAATGCAAGTGGATAATCACCAGCCCAATGAACACCATTATTTAGCATAGAAAATGCAACTAATGCCCCTAGTGTATATCCCACTGGCTTAATCCATTTTTTCTCTGGATAGTTTTCAGACAATACAGTAACAGCACATATAACAGTTGCTAAATGTCCTGAAGGAAAGGCGTCATATTTAGGTGTGTTTTTTTGATAGTCCATAAAGCCTGGAAATGGCGTCCACTTACCACCTGCTTGCGTTGAACGAATAGGTGTTTCTCGTCCTGTTATTCTTTTAACAACTTGCGTGGCGATCCCCATAGCAATAAACGACTCCGTTAATTGAGATGCAGTACTAACTGCACGTATATCATGATGACGAATGCCATAATATAAAATTCCTCCTCCAAGCAACAACGCAGGATAACCTTGTCCTAGCGTATACAAAGCTGTATTAAGATTCTGAGGAATGCTTATAATGTTTACGCGTTGACCTTGCAGTTTAGGAGCAAACACATTGTTGTATGAACTGTTTCTTACAAGATGGATATTGTCGCAAAATTGTCGCGTACCATCAGTGATTGCTTGATCGTTATTTATTAAAATGGCAGAGGTAAGTGCAATAGCTAATATTCCAGGAATACTTTTTTTATTGAAAGAATATTTACAATACCCCCACATATCCTTTGGAACTTTAGTAACAAAATCAAACGCCCCTGGCCGTTCATAGTTTAATATAATTCCATTTTTCAAATGATATTGCGTTTCCCATTCTTTATAAGGAATATGCTTACTTGTAGAGTCAGATGGAGCGGCAGCATTAGATACAAAACTTGATAATACTACTACAAGGTAAATTAAAATTGTTTTCATTCGGTTAGATAAATGAGGAGATCAAAAGTATAAAATACCTTTATTGTAATTGTACTACCAACACTATTTGTTCTCTTATTAATTTGTACTTTTGCCCTTCCTTACGGAGACGTGTCCGAGTGGTTGAAGGAGCACGCCTGGAAAGTGTGTATACCCCAAAAGGGTATCGCGAGTTCGAATCTCGCCGTCTCCGCTAATTCAATTGCATTTTTGAAAAAAATATTTTCACATTAGAAGCATACAAGTTTACTTGTATATGCTGAATAGGTGAAAATGATTAGTGCGAAGCACTGCAATTGAATTAAGCATCCCCCCCTTAACGAGATGTGCGTAGCAAATCTCGCCGTCTCCGCTAAATAAGCATAACGAGTTTACTGTTCTTTTTTGTGACGTATTCAGCCAAATTTATTTGAGCAATTAAAGGAATAAAAAAAGAAATACGCAAAGCGGATGTTAGGCTTATTTGAAGCATCTCCCTTCAGAGAAAAGCGACGCAGGAGCTAGTCATTATTTTCAAGCGATAAAAACTCAAACATAGCACTGCAATTGAATTAAGCCCCCCCCTGCGAGATGTGCGTAGCAAATCTCGTTATCATGCAAAGTTTATTTAATATTATGAGAAGCATACAAGTTTACTTGTATATGCTGAATAGGTGAAAATGATTAGTGCGAAGCAAATCTTTCTAATTCCTTTAGCCTATTTAATTATTGTTGGAAGTAAGCTCCTCTTTTTGCTTGCCTTCGAGTCGCCTCAGGCACCGCAAAAAGCTCAATCATTCAAAACTATAACCGCTCATCTTTAAATTCAAAACGCCTATTGCTTGTGTATGTATGACTAAATTATTCTCTGACGGATAAACACCTAAAATTTTCAAATTGTTTACTTGCCCGTTAAGTGTTGTGTTTTTATCAAGTTGCTTATGCAATTGATCGGAAATAGATTTTTTATTCGATTCTAAAATAGGTTTAAAATCTGTTTTGCCATATTCCTGAATTTTTTTCGCAATTACTTTTTGAAAAAGTTCTGTCCCTGCTTGTAATAACAAATGATTTTTATCAGACTGCAATTGTACATCATGTAATTCAAGCATTTGATTTTTGCTATCGTAAACAGGATTCATCGTAAAGATTAATGTTGCATTTTTAAATTTCTTGATTCCAATTTTTAAATCACAGTTCATTTCTAAAACAATAGTTGAATTTCCTTTTCCTGATAGTGCAAGGTTATGAATTAAAATTGTTTGTTTGCCATCTTCCGACTTAAACGTTTTCTCATTGAAATTTTTTTTCAAGTGGTTAGTTAAATCAGTATAACTAGATATAATTGGCATATTGAAAACAAATTCTGAATTACTTTTTGCATTAGTTTTTAATGCAGGAAGTACTGGAACTATTAATGTTGAATCTTTTGTAAATGTAAACTTCGGATTCGCTCTTAGTCCAATATTAAACTTTAAAAGCTGTCCTGTGCCATTCAGCTGACTAACACTAATCTCATTCGGATTGATACTTAAAAACCCATATCCATCAATTTCTATTGGTGTCCATAGTTGTTTCCATGCATCTTGTGCGAGCGATTTAAAATTTGTCGATTTACTCTGTTCATCAATAAACTTTGCACAATCGTTTAATGAAGGACGAATAGCATCCATGATTTTATTCGTCATATCAATTTTCAAGAACGTCATTTTGCAAGGATCAATCGGTGTTACTTCAGAGACTGTAGTGTGTGTTTTTAATCCGTATGAAGAGGTGATTTCTACTTTCGATGAGAATCCGATTTTTACTTTTCTTTTTTCTTCTCCATTTGTACCACACGAAAAAGGAATACGTGGATGAATACATTTGCCCCAAACAATTTCTGAACAGTAGTCGCCAGCAATACCATATGCAGCAGTAGTTCCTGCTTTAAACAAATTGCCTTGCATGGTGCCAGTAAGAGCATCACGTGTAACATCATAACTTGCACGCGGGCCTTCAACTCCTTCAAAAGTTGTAAAATTGGGATATTCAGGATTGCGAATTATTTTATCCGTTTTCGAATTTGCATAGTTAATAATCGGCTGAAGATTTACTTCAACCGGAATTTGAATAACAGATGATTCTAATACAGGAACAGGAATCTCTTCAGCAATAATATTAGGTAATTCGCTATGAAGTTTGCAAGAACTGATGAAAAGAGTACTTAATAAAAGTAATCCAACGAACGTATTAATTCTAATTTTCATAATTATAAAAACGCGCAAACAACGAATTTAATTTTTACTCATCTCGCCTCTTAAATCCTTCACTAATTCTGCTTCAATTTTCTTTTTCTGATTTGGATATTTTCCAAAGAGGTGCATTAATTTAGTTAATGCCGCTTCAGTGGTAATATCACTTCCGCTAATCACACCCATGTCTTTTAACTTCTTACTTGTTTCATACTTGCCTTGCTCTACTTTGCCACCTGCACACTGTGAAACATTTAAAATAATAATGCCATTATTGATAGCCGATTTTAATGTCTTTAAAAAGCTTTCTGCTGTTGGGGCATTTCCACTTCCATAGGTTTCTAATACAACAGCTTTTAATCCTTCTACACTAAAAATATGTTCGAGCCAGTTGCCTGTAATTCCTGGGAATATTCTTACGAGTCCGATATTCGGATTTAAACTTTTATGTACGATTAATTTCTTACTCGATTTTTTACTGATGAATTTATTATTGTATTGTAAAGTAGTACCTGCTTCTACTAATGCCGGATAGTTCAATGATTGAAACGCATCAAACTGAGAACTCGAAAATTTTTCTGCTCTGTTTCCTCTAAAAAGCTGATCATTAAAATAAATACATACTTCTGGAATCACTACATCGCCAGCCGCAATTTCTACTGCGGTAATTAAATTATGTTTTGCATCTGTTCGGATAGCCCCTAGTGGTAGTTGTGATCCAGTAAGGATAACAGGCTTGTTCAAATTTTCAAGCATAAAACTCAACGCTGATGCTGAATATGCCATCGTATCTGTTCCATGCAAAATGATGAAGCCATCATAAGCTTTATAATTTTTTTCAATCGTCTCTGCTAATGCCACATAAAATTCAGGTGTGACATTGCTACTATCAATCAACTTCTTAAAATTGTAATGCGAGATAGAGCAGTTAATATGTTTTAACTCAGGAATGCGTTCAGTAATTTTCCCGAAATTCACAGGTTTAAGACTATTGGAACTATCCTTAATCATTCCAATTGTTCCGCCAGTATAAACCACTAATATTTTTTTCATAGTCCAAATAGGGTTACTGCATTAACGGTAGTTATTGTAGCTACCTCTTCTACATTACATTGCTTTAAGTCGGCAATTTTTTCTACGACATGTTTTATGTACGCTGGCTGATTTCTTTTACCTCTAAAAGGGGAAGGCGCTAAATAAGGGCCATCTGTTTCTAACACTATACTTGTTAAGCCTACTTTTTTGATAATTTCATCAAGGCCGCTGTTTTTAAAAGTCACAACACCGCCAATACCTAAAAGCATTCCCATATCAATAATTCGCTGTGCTTCTTCTAAAGTTCCTCCAAAACAATGAAAGGCCCCTTTTAAACCTTTAATGTTTAAAGATTCAATTAACTCAATTACATCTAATGTGCAATTTCTGGTATGCAAGGATACTGGAAGTTCCATTTCATAAGCCCACATTAATTGCTTAGTAAGCGCTTTTGTTTGTTCAGCAATATGAGTTAAGTCCCAATGTTTATCCATGCCAATTTCTCCAACGCCATAATATTTACCTGAACTTAATTCTATTTCTACTTGTTTTAATTCTTTCTCATAGGTATCATTTACATAGCACGGATGTAAGCCCATCATAGGAAAACAATTCTCAGGGTTATCATGACAAAGTTGTAACATCGAATGGATTGAACTACTGTCGATATTAGGTAAAATCATTTTTGTGACTCCATTCTGAATGGCAGCATCAATTACTTGTTTTCTATCATCGTGAAATTCTTCAGCGTATAAATGTAAATGGGTATCCACTAATTGCATGTTGTAAAATTACTGCATTTTCCTTTACTCCCGAAAATAGATTTTAAGAGATAAAAATTATCTTTGTTTAAAATAATTACACCTTGCCAAAATATTTAGTCATTCGTTTTAGTTCTATCGGAGATATCGTTCTGACTTCTCCCGTTGTTCGAATGTTAAAAAAACAAGTGCCGGGTGCGGAAGTGCATTTTTTAACAAAGCAATCATTTCAAAGTGTAGTAGCAAATAATCCTTTTATTGATAAAGTATGGACAACGGATGGCTCACTTACAGACGTACTTCCTGCTCTTAAGAAAGAAAACTATGATGAAATCATCGATTTGCATGCTAACCTACGCACATGGAGAATTAAACAGGCACTGAAAGTGAAATCATCTACTTTCAACAAATTGAATTTCGAAAAGTGGTTGTTAGTTAATTTGAAAATAAATCGTTTGCCTGCAACGCATATCGTTAATCGCTATTTAAAAACAGTAGAGCACCTAGGTGTGCAGAATGATGGCGAAGGATTAGATTTCTATGTCGATGATGAAGTGAAATCAAATCAGGATATTTTCCCTGTATCATTTCATAAAGGCTATTGGACAGCAGTCATCGGCGCCAATCACGCTACAAAGAGATTTCCTGTACCCAAATGGATTGAAGCCATAAAAGCAATCAATTTTCCAGTTGTAATTATTGGAGATAAAAATGATTTTGCTGCGGGACAAGAAATAGCGCATGCTTGTGGAGGTGTTGTTTTTAATGCCTGTGGTCAGTTTGGTTTATTACAATCGGCAGCTATTGTTTCGCAAGCAAAGTTGGTCATTAGCAATGATACTGGTATGATGCATATTGCATCTGCTTATAATCGCAATGTAATTTCTATTTGGGGAAATACGGTTCCTGCCTTTGGCATGATACCTTATATGCCTTCTATTTATTCCAACAGTTTTATTGTAGAAGCAAAAGAAGTTGGATGCCGTCCTTGTTCAAAAATAGGCTTTGCAAAATGTCCTAAGGGGCACTTTGATTGCATGAATAAAATTTCTGTTAGTGAGCTAACGGAGGTGGCTAACCGCTTTTTAAATAAATAAAGCCTTTAATTCGTTCGCTTCTTCTGGCTTTAATTTTCCTGCTAGGATTAAAGATAATTGTCTTCTGCGTAAAGCACCTGCAAAGCGTTGTTTTTCTTCTTCTGTTTCAGGTAAAAGTTCAGGCACATTAATAGGACGACCAATTTGATCAACCGCTACAAAAGTGTAAATAGCTTCGTTGCATTTTGTTTTCTTACTGTTCATATTGTCTTCTACCCACACATCAATAAATACTTCCATGGATGAATTAAAAGACCTAGAAACCTTTGCTTGAAGTGTAACTATATCTCCAAGTTTAATAGGCTGGTTAAAAGAAACATTGTTAACTGATGCCGTTACTACTACACGGTTACAATGACGATGTGCTGAAATTGCAGCGGTAATATCGAGCCAATGCAACAATCGACCTCCCATTAGATTTCCTAAAGTGTTAGTGTCGTTGGGTAGAACAATTTCAGTGTGAATTGCAAGACTTTCAACAGCGGTTTTAGCTTTTAACATAAAGAAATATTTTTACAAAGATAGATTTTATTGATCGTAACACGAAAATACTGTAGGATTATCTAATTTTACAATTATGATTGAAATTGGTAAGACATTAATCTCCACAGAGCTGTTAGAAGAACATTTTGTATGTGATTTAAATAAATGCAAAGGCGAGTGCTGCATCGCTGGCGACTATGGTGCTCCGTTGGATAAATCAGAGTTAAAAGAGATTGAGAAATACTATCCTATCGTAAAGCCATTATTACAAAACCGTGCAATAAAAAGCATTGAAGAACAAGGATTATATGTGAAGGATGATGAAGGTGATTGGGTAACGCCATTAATTAACGAAAAAGAAGAATGTGCCTTTACAATTTTTGAAGACGGTATCGCAAAGTGTTCTTTTGAAAAGGCTTATAACAACGGACAAATTCCTTGGAAAAAACCAATCTCTTGTCATTTGTATCCAGTAAGAATTAAGAAACTTAAAAACTATGATGCTTTAAACTATGACCGTTGGGATGTATGTGCACCAGCCTGTAAATTAGGTAAGAGTTTAAAAGTTCCAGTATTTCAATTTTTGAAAGAGTCGCTCACTCGCAAGTACGGTGAAGAATGGTACAACGAGCTAACAATAGCAGCGGAGATGTGGAAGGAAGAGAAGGGGAAGAAGTAATTCAGGTAATGAAAAAGGGGAGTGGCTGGGTCATACCAAAGTGGTTGGTGGTAGTTAGAATTATAGTGGTTTATGAGCATTTTTGGCTTTATGCCTATCGCACCAAATGCAATTGCGACCCCAATGGTATTTATTAAGAAGGTGATCCTTACGGGGAATTCCCCGGTGAATAGGGAAAAGTTCTAAACTTTTTAAATATATTTAAGCGAAAATAAATTCGGTTTTTGTGGAATATAAATTTAATAACCAAGCCTTAATAGAGGCTGCTAAGTTGTCATTACCTGGTGGTGTTTTATTAAAGCTAAATGCAGCTTTAAACGAAGACGAGGCTTATGTTGCAGATGAGTTAGTAGAATTGTCGGAGGAAATTCTCAATCAGGTAGCCGCCATTGGTTTTCTGCATTATACTATAAACTCAATTAAGATTTCTTGCCAATCACTTTTTCTATTCGATTTTTAGAATCAGTGCTTACTTTGCATTGTTTAGCATAATCTTTCCAATTATAAATCACCGCTTGAACCTGATCAATAATAGCACTTGTATTTTTTATTTTGAAATAATTGGCTAATTCCATTAAATGTTGTTTGTTGGGATTAGCACTTTCTCCGCTCACCATTGTGCTATGCATACCATGTCCTGAACTTGAAAACGTTAAGTCATAAGCCGGAGAAACTTTCCAATTTCCATTTTCATCCATTAAGAAAGAAATATTTTTACTATGGTCATCTCTGTTATGAGCAAATACATTAAACGCTGCTAAACGAAGAATTTTTTCATACGCACGAACATCTCGTTCAAGTAGGAAGGCGCAATCCATTACGTTGCCATAATCTAAATTGCTTAGTCTGAAGTTATCATGCATCATTCCTGCTGCTGAATGCATGTGTAAACGATTATTACCTATTCTATCAAAACGTTTAGTGCCAAAATATACCTGACCCGATTTACCTTTAAAAAGCTTACACGCACTCATTTCTATTCCTGCATCAATTGCCATTTTATAGTAAGCGTATTCAATATTTGCAATATCTGGCCAATCAGAAGATGATGGAAATTTTATCAGCCAATGTTCATAGCCAATTGGTAAATCTTTTTCAGCACCAATTATATGTTGTGTTTTGGGATTATAGCCCACTAATATTTTTGGACGAGCGCCACCTGACGAACCTCCTAATATGTACAATTCATCAAGTATCTCAGTAGACGTTCCTGAAATAATTTGATGCGTGGCTTTAGCAATTTTATCTAATTCAAATTCAAATTGTTTATGTATTCCATCATCTATTTCGGGTTTATAAATTAATGCGCCCATTCCTTTACTTCCTACAAATGCCAAACGGTCAAGCATGGTCATATTACTTATATCAATTCCCTTTGCCCTTAATGCTCTATCTAATAATAATTTTCCCCATCCCTCCGGTAAGGAATCGGCAAACACACCAAACAATCCATCAAATGGTATTGCAGCTGCTTTATTTATTCCTGTGTTTAATTTTAATTTAAGCGGAGATATTTCTATGCCTTTACTAATAAAGTCGGTATAATATTTAAAATAAATAGCACGACCTTCACTTACCAATTCTCCTAACTCAACTTCATTTTCATTGAACTGAATAGAAACAATTATTTTTTTTACGTGCTCCATGATTAAATTTTTGTTCTATCGCTAAACAGTTTGTCAATATTTTTCAAGTTGTCATCTGAATTTAAAATTAATTCAAAGTCACCAATGCGATTGAGTATTTGAACCGATTTGAGCAATGACTCTAAAGAGATTTGTCCCGTAAGTTCAAAGCGTTTAATACTGCCTAATGAAACTCCTGATCGTTTGGCTAATTCACTTTGCGATAAACCAGTTTGCTTTCTTAACAATTTATGCTTTTCAGCTAATTCTTTTAAAACATCAAACGGTTTTTTCTCTACTCCAAATTTTGTCATATTAGCTAATATATTAGACAAATGTAGCTATAAATTAGTTAAATAGCTAATATGTTGGCTATATAAGATTAGAGAATTTAGGCCTGTTTTATTGGAATATTTTGAATTCGCAAAAGCTTTATTCCTTGGCTTCGCCATTTTTGATTTTTTGCTTACTGGTGCACCCGGCGGGATTAACTCCGTTTTTCCCGCCTCGCCAAGTGGGAAATAAAAAACCAAAAACATACTTTCAGTCTGCACGAAACAAATCTTTATGCTCATTTATGCGAGCATAATTCGCAAAAGCTTTATTCCTTGGCTCCGCCATTTTTGATTTTTTGCTTACTGGTGCACCCGGCGGGGTTCGAACCCACAACCAACAGAACCGGAATCTGCCATTCTATCCAATTAAACTACGGGTGCAGTGCTATTATTTACTCTTTAATTTCTGTCATTCTATCCATTGCGCCGTGCTGAGCTTTTGCTGAAGCAAACTACGGGTGCAAAAATGATTAGCGACTAGTGTTTGCTAATTTAATAAACGAAATGCAAAAGTAGTTAATCTGATAAACGTATAGAAAAGAGAAAATGATTAGTTGATTTTATTCTTCGAGTAGTCGAATGCTATTGCTCCAATCTTTCCAATCAATGCAGCTTCTTGTGCAGTATCAGCACCATTTGTAAAAACAGTAATCAGAAAAGGATTTTCATTCGTATAGAAAATAGCGGTTTCGTGTATTTGACATGAATTAGTATAAAGACGTTCTCCAAATTTATGGGCTACTTTAATATCCTTATCAGCAATATTTCTTAATAATCCTCCTCGGTATACTGATTCAGTTAGTAACGACAAAGCAAATTCAGAATTTTTATTGTTTAATACAGAGGAGTTGTAAAGTACTCTTAAGAATCGACTGCATTGTTCGCTTGTTAAATTAAAATCAGAAGCTTTTGGATCGGGTATAGGTAATCCCATGTCCGAAAAAAACAATTGATAATCTTTTACTTCAATAAATGAATTCAAATGCGCCGTTGCATTGTTATTAGAATATTTTATCATGTACTCAATTAGCTCTTTAACGGTATATGCTTTGCCTAAAACCAAGGCTGGGCCTTCTTGCGTTTGTTTATTTTCGCCAGTTAAACTCTTTTCAACTAATATCTTCTGATTTAACCAGCCCGGCTTTACTTCATCAAGGTGCAAATGATATATCATAGCAACTATCTTCATAATACTTGCGATGCTGTATTCTTCACTACCATTTATTGAAATCCATCTTCCAGAGTTTAAATCACGAAAATAAACAGAGGCAGAGTTTACCCCTGCACCACTAGCGGTGTTGTTATTTATTGTCTCAATAAGTTTACTTTTTAGGTCTAATAGTTCATCACTTTCCTTTGGGCTATCAGCCATTAGCAATGGTCTAGTAAATTCACCATGACGGCTAGATTCGTAACGAATGACACCGCAATTATTAATACTAATGTTTGCCGAATTTTGCAGCGTTTTCTTTTCTCTAAAAGCACAAATAGAAATGAGCGACCCTGTTCCAACACCAGTAACAATTAATAATACGAGCCATAAAGGCACTGAAGATTTTAAAAGTTTCATAAAAACGGTTAATGGTTAAGTAGATAAACAAAACAAACCAACGCACGATTCTCAATATGTTCACAAAAGAAAAAGGCGGAAAATGCCAAATTTCTATTTGCCCGAATACTGAACAGTAAAAAGAAATAATATAAAAGTGAAATTAATTTAACGTACCCGGGATCGGGGTCGAACCGATATGATATTGCTATCACTGGTGTTTGAGACCAGCGCGTCTACCAATTCCGCCACCCGGGCAGTTTTATGTTTCACTTTCACTACTTTGTTTATTCATGGTGTCGTTTTCTTTCTCGTGTTTGGTAACATAAGGGAACACCCTCACTTAACGACTAAATCAAAAATTCACACCATTCAGAGGTTGGTGTAAACCATTGACAACCAAAATAAACAATTCAACTAAATTGTTTTGGGAGGGCTAAATTAGGTAAATAGCTATGTAGTTCCAAATGTTTATGTAGGTAATTGACTAATATCAATGAATTAAAGCCGGAAACAAACTTAGACATCCACAGTTTAAAATGTTGTATTGTTTTAGCAATTGATTGTGAATTCTCTTTGACTTGAGCTATATTTTTCTTTTCTTTGCAACCCCTAAAAAAGCTAGTCCAAATCAACTTATGGCACGTCAGGTAAAAATATTTGGTGGTACTGCATCCAAATACCTTGCAGAGCAAATCGCAAGTCATTACGGTGCGCCATTGGGGGATTCCCATGTTGTAAGGTTTAGCGATGGAGAGTTTTCGCCATGGTTTAATGAAAGTGTTCGGGGATGTGATGTTTTTATCATTCAAAGTACATTTTCTCCAACAGATAACCTTTTTGAGTTATTGCTTTTAATTGACGCTGCTAAAAGGGCATCAGCTCACTATATTACAGCTGTAATTCCGTATTTTGGATTTGCTCGTAGCGATAGAAAAGACAAGCCAAGGGTTGCAATTGGAGCAAAATTAGTAGCTAATTTATTAAGCGCAGCTGGAGTTACACGTATTATGACGATGGATTTACATGCTCCTCAAATACAAGGTTTTTTTGATGTGCCAGTAGATCACATGGATGCATCGGCGATTTTTGTTCCTTATATAAAGAGTTTAGATTTGCCAAACATGCTTATTTGTGCTCCAGATATGGGTGGCGTTCATCGTGCGCGTACCTATGCATCATACTTTAATGCAGATATGGCAATTATTGATAAGCACCGTAAGAGAGCGAATGAAATTGAGAGCATGACTGTAATCGGTGATGTGAGGGGTAGAGATGTGATATTGGTAGATGATATAATTGATACTGCAGGAACATTGACAAAGGCTGCCGGTTTATTAATTGATTCTGGTGCTGCATCTGTTCGAGCGTTTTGTACGCATCCCGTTTTGAGCGGTGCTGCATATGAAAGAGTTGAAAAATCACAGTTAACAGAACTAGTTGTCTGCGATACTATACCACTTAAAAGAGAGTCTGAAAAAATCAAACAATTATCTACATCAGCATTATTTGCTAAAACAATTCAGCGGGTGTATGCATATGAGTCTATAAGTTCACTATTTGTTAAAGAATAATTATTACCCAAATGAAAACGATTGAAATTAATGGTTTAATGCGCACTAACATGTCTAAACAAGAGGTAAAAACTCTACGTGGTGGCGAAATGGTTCCATGCGTACTTTATGGTGGCGAAGAGCAAGTTCATTTCTCTACAGATTTGTCATCCTTCAAAGGTTTAGTTTACACTCCTGATGTTCACATGGTGAACTTATCAGTTGATGGAAAGCATTATCAATGTGTAATTCAGGATGTTCAATATCATCCAGTTACTGATGTAATCATCCACGCTGATTTTATTATGGTGTTTGATAATAAGCCGGTAACGATGAGCATTCCTGTAAAATTAACAGGTGCTTCTGAAGGGGTTAAAATGGGGGGTAAGTTAGTTACTAAATACCGTCGATTAAAAGTAAATGCTTTGCCAGCAAACTTGCCTGATTTTATCACAGTTGATATCTCATCAATGAAAATTGGTGATGCTATCCGTGTTCGTGATTTAAGCTTAAACGATGTAACTTTGTTAGAGTCTCCAACAAACGTTATCGTAAGTGTTAATATGACACGTAATGTTTCTGCTGAAGCAGCTGAAGCGTCTAAGAAATAATATAAATAGTATTATAGTAATAGAGGGGTGCCTAAAGCGCTCCTCTATTCGTATTTTTACTGAATTATGAAATATTTAATCGCAGGATTAGGGAATATAGGGCCTGATTATGTTCATACACGACATAATATAGGATTTGATTTAGCAGATGCTTTTGCAAAGGAATTGGCAATTGACTTTTCTTCTGGAAAAAGAGTTTGGATTGCAGAAGGGAAATTAAAAGGACAACAAGTTTATATTATAAAACCTACCACATATATGAATTTAAGTGGTGAGGCAATTCGATATTGGTTGCAAGAACTTAAAATCAGTAAGGAGAACTTATTAGTTGTAACAGATGATCTTGCACTTCCTTTTGGAACACTTCGCATGAAACCTTCGGGAGGTGCTGCAGGGCATAATGGATTAACGAATATTATTGATTGTTTACAATCTGAGCAGTTTGCGCGACTCAGATTTGGTATTGGAAATAATTATCCAAAGGGGCGACAAGTTGATTATGTACTTGGTCATTGGTCATCGGCTGAGGTCATTGAGTTGGCTCCACGAATTGAAACAGCTGTAGAAATGATTAAAAGTTTTGTATCAGTTGGATTGCAACAAACAATGAATGCTTATAACAATAAATAACGGCAAGGTTATTGTAAAACGCTGCGAACAAAAATTACAACACTATGAAAGCAAAATTCTACCTTCCAATTATCCTGTTCCTTTTCAGTTTTTCTACTAAGTCATTTGCTCAAGCAGACGACAATTCAAAAATCAACAGTTCAATTACAGAGCTTTCTATCTATCCTCAACCATCTAACGGAATTATCAATTTTAAATTATCCGAAGTTCAAAATCAAAATCCAGTGATTGCAGTTTACGATTTGCTAGGAAACAAAATTTCAGAGATTGAATCAGATCATGAAAATGGAACAATCTACTCTATCAATCTAGAGGACAAAAAAGCGGGATACTATTTTCTTAAAATACAAATCGATAATGCGATCTTTTCTCGAAGGATAACAATCAAATAATAAAAAAAGCGACAATAATTTGTCGCTTTTTTTATGCTTAAATTTTTATTCCTAATTCTTTTAACTGATCATCGTGAATCACAGACGGTGCATCAATCATCACATCCCTTCCGCTATTGTTTTTCGGGAATGCAATAAAATCTCTTATGCTTTCAGAGCCTCCAAACAATGAGCAAAGTCTATCGAAGCCAAATGCTATTCCACCGTGCGGAGGAGCTCCAAACTCAAAAGCATTCATTAAAAATCCAAATTGGTCTTGGGCTTCTTCTGGCGAAAATCCAAGTAACGAAAACATTTTCGCTTGCAATTTTTTATTGTAAATTCGAATAGAACCACCACCAACTTCAACACCATTAATAACCATATCATAAGCATTTGCTCTAACCTGTCCTGGGTGGTTTTCTAGTAATGGCATATCTTCAGGAAGCGGTGATGTGAAAGGGTGATGCATTGCGAAATAACGATTTACTTCTTCATTATATTCAAGCAATGGGAAGTCAATCACCCACAAGCAACTAAATGTGTTCTTATCTCTTAAACCTAAACGAGTGCCCATTTCTAATCTTAACTCATTCATTGCTTTTCGAGTTTTATTACTAGGCCCTGCTAATATCAGAATTAGGTCACCTGGCTTTGCATTCATCGCATCAGCCCATTTTTGCAAAGCTTCTGGATTATAAAATTTATCTACACTCGATTTAATAGTACCATCATTATTTACTCTTGCATAAACTAATCCGGTAGCTCCAATTTGAGGCTTCTTAACAAACTCGGTTAAATCATCCAATTGCTTGCGCGTATACTCTGAACATCCACTTGCATTAATTCCTACAACTAACTCGGCTTCATCAAATACTTTAAAATCTGATCCTTTAGTAAGATCATTTAACTCAACAAACTTCATTTCATAACGGGTGTCTGGTTTATCGCAGCCATAATACTTCATAGCATCCGCGTAACTTATTCGAGGCAATTCTCCGATATCAATTCCTTTTAACTTTTTAAATAAATGTTGAACAAGTCCTTCAAAAGTTTGAAGGATATCTTCTCTTTCAATAAAGCTCATCTCGCAGTCAATCTGTGTAAATTCGGGTTGTCGATCTGCTCTTAAGTCTTCATCACGGAAACATTTTACAATTTGATAATAGCGATCGAAGCCGGCAACCATCAATAACTGTTTAAATGTTTGAGGGGATTGCGGCAAAGCATAAAACTGACCTTGATTCATTCGTGATGGCACAACAAAATCGCGAGCACCTTCTGGAGTAGATTTTATCAATACTGGAGTTTCGACCTCTAAAAATAGCTGCGCATCTAAATATTTTCTCGTTTCAATTGCTAAGCGATGTCGCAACTCTAGATTTGCGCGAACATTAGCACGGCGCAAGTCAAGGTAACGGTATTTCATTCTCAAATCATCTCCACCATCTGTTTGTTCTTCGATAGTAAATGGGGGTGTAATTGCTTCATTAAGTATTTCAAATGACGAAACAATAATTTCGATATCGCCTGTTGCTATCTTGTTATTTTTGCTTTCTCGTTCCTTTACCATGCCTGTTGCTTTAACAACATACTCTCTTCCTAATTTCCTTGCTGAAGAACATAATTCTGCATTTACATCCATATTAAAAGCAAGTTGCGTTAAGCCATAGCGGTCTCTAAGATCAATAAAAGTTAGGCCGCCTAAGTCTCTTGATTTTTGAACCCAGCCACATAAAGTAACTTCCATTCCTTGGTTGCCGATAGATAATTCTCCGCAGGTATGTGATCGTAACATAGTTAAATGTGCTTTATAAACGCGGTGTAAAATTAGCTTTTTATTTCCTTTTTTAAGAGTAAAAATGAAAAGTAATAGTTTTATTAGATTAACAGATTATGATTAATTTAGACGCCTATGCAAGTATCTACATATTTGAATCAAAAACGCACTAGCAGCATTCTTATTTTTTTGTTGATGTTATCCTATGTTGTCAATGCTCAAAATTTTGAGATAGGAAATTGGCGCGAGCATTTGCCTTACATACACGCAAAAAAAGTGGTTGAAGGAAATGGAAAAATATTTTGTGCAACCGACGATGGTTTTTATGGATATATTCTTTCTGATAAAACAATTGAGAGAAAGTCGAAGTTAAATGGACTAAGTGATTTTGGTATTAACGATATTGCATATTCTCACGATTATCATGTTTTAGTTATTGCGTATAATTCTACAAATATTGATTTATTATATGATGATAATTCAGTTTTAAATATTTCTGATATTAAAAGAAAAAACATTCCAGGCAATAAAAGAATAAATAGTGTTAGTATTGATGGTGGATACGCTTATATTAGTTGTGGTTTTGGAATTGTTGTTCTTGATTTACAACGAAGGGAAATCAAAGACACTTACTATGTTGGTGCATTAGGTAATATTGAAGTTTTTCAAGTGGCTATTGATGATAGTTGTTTATACGCTGCTTCCGAAGATGGTATCTATAAAGCAAACAAATCAAATCCATTACTTGCAAATTCTGCTAACTGGCAAAAAATTTATGATGATTTAAATAGTCAAGGTAAGTTCAACTATGCAGTTAATTTTAATTCTACTTTGTTTTTTAATTATTCAAAATCTAATGCAGACACATTAATTGCCTATGATGGAAACTGGGGATATCCACTTCCGTTATCAATGAAAAATCTATCGCTTTTAAAAAATATTCAAGTTTCAAATAATAATTTAGTATTGGTAACTGATGATTCATCATTATATTATGATAATACTTTAAGTTTAAATAATGTTATAAGTTCTGGTCAGGTATGGGATCCAACATTTCGAAGTGCAATTAAAGATGATCAAGGCGGATATTGGATTGCCGATAACAATAAAGGTTTGTACTATTTACAAGCGAATTCATTGAGTACAATTATTCCGCAAGGTCCATATAGTTCTGGCAGTAATGATATAGAATTTAAAAATGGTGTAATGTGGTTGTCTCATGGCCCTGAAAACAGAACTTGGTCAAACCAATACGGCTATAATGGTTTTTCTAAATTTGAAAATGGAACATGGATAACTTATGATGGATTATCAGCACAAACACAGTTATTTGGCACCTATAATTTTTATGATAATGTTTCTATAGCGATAGATCCTTCTAACGCTAATCATATTTATGTAGGAGCATCTGGGCCAGGTTTGTTAGAATTTAGTAACGGACAGCCAGTAACGCTTTATAGCTATAATAATAGCTCATTAACACAACAAGTTGGTAATCCAAGTCAAGTTAAAGTTCATGGAATTGCATTTGATGAAAACAATAATTTATGGGTTTCAAATGCTGGGTCATTGAATGTAATTAATGTTAAAAAACCGAATGGTCAATGGAAGGGATTTACATTTCCAGGAATCGTAAATAGCAGTTCTAAGTGTGGTGATATTATTATTGATCAGAATGGATACAAATGGCTAACGATCTTTGAAAATGTAGGAGGGAAAGAAGGAATCTTGATTTTTAATGATAACCGTACAATTGATAACACAAGCGATGATGAATATGATGTTGCAGATTTTGGATCTAATAGAGTAAGAGCAATTCAAATGGATTTAGAAGGTACTATCTGGGCCGGTACCGATCAAGGAGTATACATTTTTTATCCGCCAAGTATAACACCTCAGCAAATCTTAATAAAGCAAGATAATGCTTACCAATATTTATTAGCTACTGATGTAGTAACAGTTATTGCAGTTGATGGAGCAAATAGAAAATGGATTGGAACCGAAAGCTCAGGACTTTACTTGCTAAGTGCTGATGGCCAAGATCAGATTAAGCATTTTACAGTTGATAATAGCCCATTGTTCTCTAATAATATTACAGCTCTAAATATTAATGATATTACAGGGGAGGTTTATATTGGTACTGAAAAAGGGTTGTTAAGTTATCAGAGTGATGCAGTTGCTGGAGATAAAGAAATCTGTGGTGATTTAATTGCATATCCTAACCCGGTTGAAAAAGGATATGATGGAGACATTGCAGTTAAGGGAGTGATTGCAAACGGTATAATAAAAATTACAGATATAAGTGGAGGATTGGTTTTTGAAGGAAAAGCATTAGGCAGCCAGGCTGTTTGGAATGGTAAAAATTTAAAAGGAGAAAAAGTTCAATCAGGTGTTTATATTGTATATGCTGCGGATGCAACGGGACAATTTCATTGCACGACGAAGTTGATGATATACAGATAAAAAAGCCCTGTAGTCTTCACTACAGGGCTTTTAAATTTGGAGTTAATGAAGATTATTTACCTTTATTAGCCATATAGTTTTTGCCGCCTCGGCTCACAGTTGAATCGTACTTTAACCAATAGATTGCACCTGCAGCGATAGTCAAACCAAAAGCCCAGTTAACTAAAGCACCAATTGGAGGTAATAATTTAAATGCTGCAGTACAAATATCAGCGATTGCGTAAATAATTGAATTCATATTGTTAAATTTTGATAGGCAAATGTACAAATTCTTGTAATTAAAAAAATTCTTAATTTAGAGAAATATGCTTGTTCGAATATTTAAATCTACTCAGTTCTACCCGGTTGCGCTAATTGTCTTATTTTCAATAGTTATCAATCTGATTTTTGGGTTTGTCCGAAGCCCACAACTAGCGCCAAATGGAACATTGTTCTTCCAAAGTATAACAAATTGGGCTGTTGGAATCAATCACTGGTGGATAAGTCTGATAGTATTTATTTTGCTGACAAGCCAGGCGCTTCATTTGAATTATGTACTTAATTACCATGAAATATTTTTTAAGCAGTCGTGGTTGCCCGCCTTGTTCTATTTGATATTCTCAACACAAGTTTCCGAATTTGTGCAATTATCGCCACTGTTAATCATCAATACGCTTTTTGTTTTTGTGATAGATAAGATATTCTCTTTATATAAAAATAAGAAAGCGATGGGGGCTACATTTGATGCAGCATTATTACTAGCAATCATTTCATTAATATACGCACCAGCCGTTTTTTTTATCCCCCTTTTTTTTATTGGAGTTACAATATTAAAGTCAATTTCATGGCGAGACTTATCAATTGGGGTAATTGGAATCATTGTGCCGTTTTTATTGGTCTTAGTAATTAGTTTTCTAAATGGCCATCTGTTAGAATTTACTAATCAGTATAAGAATAGTTTTACATCAGTACCTGCACTTGTAAACTATAATTTCCCAAAATATATTTTAACGATGTTAGTTATAGTAAGTTTATTTGTGTTGGCTCTCTTAAAATTGCGTAGTAATTATTTGAAAAATGTAACGAAATCAAGGCTGTGTCAACAGATACTTTTGTTGTTTATTATTCTTGGACTAACTATGATACCTTTTTCAGCTACTTCGTGGTTGCAAAATTATATGGTATTATTAATACCGTTTTCGTCAATAGTAGCTTACTATTTTTTAGATGGGAAAAAAATATTTTACAGAGAGCTAATACTTTGGATTTTAATTGCAAATTGGACTTACGCCAACTTTTTTATTTAGAAAATTTATAGTAACTATCATAATAATTTTTTAAATCCTCATTAGTTTCAAGTTCAATCAATTTTTTTCCTGATTGGTTTGTGAATGATAAGATATTATCAATATTTAATTTGTCTTTTTCAGAAGCAGATTCATTAATTTTTTCTAATTTATTTTTCGCATTGAAAAGTCCTTGTATGCAAAGCATTCTAATATACTTATTGCTAGTTTCACTACCTATGATGTAAAATTTTCTTGTGAACCTATCGAATATAGCAGGATTGTCTTGATTCTTTACATAGGTGTTGATGATATTCAGATCGCCATAATTAATATCCTCATTTGCATCAATATAATTGAACATAAAATCTGCACTGAATTCATCCCCGTAATTGGAATAAAAATCAGCAGCAATTTCGCGTAAATTATTGTCACTTTCACTTTCAAGTATTTTAACTTTCTTCATTGCAGTCGATAAATCTTTATTTGCAATTCCATTTAATGCGGCTGCCATTACGTTGTAAGAACTATCATTGCACAAATTGTTAAATAATGATATGATTCGACCACTCAAATCAAATGATGATATTTTTGTAATTGCAATTACCCTAACACTTGAATTTAATTTTGTATCGTTTGCTATAGCAATTAACTGATTTACTATTTCAATAGAGTCTGCTGAAATGAGTAATGGTTCAATTTGATTTATTGCAAATGATTGAATCTTTTTATTTTTATCAGTCATCGCTTTACGAAATACAGTGGCGATATTGTTATTCCAATCTAAAATACTTAAATGTTCTAAGGCATCTTTTTTATCTTGATATAGAAAAGAATTATTGTAAATAGCAATCCACTCAATCTCTGAATGAGTATCTGTTTTATTGCATGTCAGCATTTTTTCTGCGTCAAAATTTACTGCTAGCGGTTTTTCAGGAAATCTGAATTTGAAATTTTGTTTTTTATCTGTTAGTACAATGCGCTCTCTTACTTTGTAAGTCGAAAAATAGAAATCTACATCAATTGGAAGTTTATACAAAGGAGTCGTTGATAAATCTTGAAGCTGTTCTACAACTATTTCTTGATTCATTATACTGGCATCCCAATTATAATTTATATTCAGAGATGGATGACCTTGATTTAAAAACCATTGATTGAAAAACCAATTTAAATCTTCTCCTGTAGTTTCTTCAAAAGCAAGTCGCAAATCATGAACCTCTGCTGTTTTAAAAGAATTTTTTTGGAGGTATAACTTAAGAGAAGCAAAGAACGCATCATCACCAACATACTTGCGTAACATGTGCAATATTGTTCCACCCTTTGCATAAGAGTGACGATCGAACATGTCTTCTCTGTTCTCATAATAAAAACGAATTAAATGTTCTTGCTTCATTTTAGATTCGTCTAAGTAGCTTTTCAAATCGCTTTCTAATCCAATATCCGCTACATCCCTTCCGTACTTATATTCGTTCCACAGGTATTCTCCGTAAGTAGCAAAGGATTCATTTAATGGCAAATTAGACCATGATTCACATGTAGTGAGATCTCCAAACCATTGGTGAAATAATTCATGTGAAATTACATCTTCATTAGTGCCATCTAATAGTTCTCTTTTTGTTTGTTGTAAAAATTCTCCATGTAATGTTGCCGATGTGTTTTCCATTGCTCCACTTACATAATCGCGCGCAACTACTTGGCTGTATTTCGGCCAAGCATAATCAACTCCAAGTGTTTTAGAAAAAAATTCGAGCATTTCAGGAGTATTACCAAAAATGGCTCTAGCATCTGCTTCGTATTTAGGTTCAACATAATAATTGACTTCTCTATCTCTCCATTTATCTTTTACTATTGCATACTCTCCAATGGCCATCATAAATAAATAGGGAGAATGCGGTAAATCCATTTTCCAGTAATCAGTTCTTGTATTATCTATATGTTGAATGCTTTTAATGAGTAACCCGTTCGATAAAGTTTTAAAATTATTACCTACTGTGATGTTTATTTCTTCGGTAGATTTTTGATTGGGAACATCAATAGTTGGAAACCAAACTGAATTGCTTTGTGTCTCGCCTTGTGTCCAAATTTCACGAGGTTTGTCTTTTATTTTACCATCAGCATTAATAAAATATAATCCTTTATCGCTACTAATAGCCGCACTACCACCAATGTTCATTAATTCATCAGGTTTTGAAATGTAGTTAATATATACAGTGATTGTTTCTTGTCGCGTTAATTCTTTATCAAGATTTATTGTTATTGTATCATTAGAATAACTAAAGCTTAAATTGCCCGTATCCCTGCTACTAATTAAAGCAACTCTTTTTATTTCCATACCACGAGCGTTTAAGTAAATTACTTTTGAAGGATAGAAATGAGGCTTCATTGAAATTGTTGCTTCACCGTACATATAATGTTTTTGCCAGTCGAAGCGCACATCTAATCTTGTATGTATTAAATCAAACGACTTCGTTTCACTTGCGCGATAGTCGTTGATTGATGATGCAGTGACAGTAACTTCAGGTAGTGCTTCTACAGCTGTTGATTCTGCTACTGGTTTTTGTGTTTTACAAGCAATAAGAAATAAAAATGCGATAAAAGCAAACTTTTTCATAAACGATATTTTTTTCAAAAATAAAGAATAATAGAATGTAAAAAAAGATACAAAAAAAAACGGACATTGCTGTCCGTTACAATTAAAAGTACACTTGTTTATCGGAGTGTAAAACGAATAGGTAATACATATTCTACATTTACGGTTTGCCCATTCATTTTTCCTGGCGACCATGCCGGCATATTTTGAATCACTCGTATGGCTTCTTCTTCACATCCGAAACCAATACTTCGCTTAATAACTGGATTTGATATCAAACCTTCTTTATCGACAATAAAAGAAATTAAAACCGATCCTTGCGCATCTGCATCTTTTGCTTGTTCTGGATACTTCAAGTTTTTACTTAAATATTTCATCATCTCCATTTCCCCACCAGGGAATGCGGGCATCACTTCCACCCATCCATGAAAAACAAATCCATTATTGTTATTCCCTTTTTTTGTATCTTCAGGTTCAGTTGTAGTTTTATTTGTTGAATCAGTTTTTGTAGTTGTAAGTCCTGTGTTTAAATTAGATAAATCACTTTGTGTTCTAACGGTATCAGTTGTTGGATGATTAACTACTACCGGGGTGACATCCCGAACGGTATTGGACTCGGCAGGTTTTTGATTGTTATCCTGCTTGATAGGCTCTTCAGGTTTAATGGGCTCATTGGGAGTTGCCATTTCAACTACTATATCGCGCGAACCAGTTGAAAGGACTACAGCATCAGAAAAGAAATAACTTTTAAAAATAGGAGCTGCCGTCAATATAATACCTGCGAAAATTGTAATTAAAAATGCACGAATAATAGTTTCATCATAATCTTTACGCAGCACATAAGCGCCATAGTTCTGGTTTCTCTCTGCAAATACGATAGAAAGTCTTTCTTCGGATGTCGGACTTTCCCAGTTTTTTTCAAATAGCTTCATATTATTTTGTTGTTGGTTACTGATAAAACGACAACTTTATTTGATTATTCCGACGGAAATAAACCTAAAGTCATATTTATGTCATAAGAACTTTCAATTAGTTTGGAAAGCACTTTATTGTTTTCGTATTTTTGAAAGCTAAACCAAAAAAACCATGGAATTTATTGTTAAGCTTCATTCATTTTTAAGATGGGCATTAGTGCTCTTAATGTTGGTATCGATCGTTAAGGCGGCTATCAGTACATCAGGCAAAAATCCGTACACGCCAAGCGATAGAAAGCGTACCTTGTTTACTATGATTGCAGCGCATTTGCAATTAGTAATTGGAGTGATATTATATGTTTCAAATGGCTGGTCACAAAATCTTAGCAATATGGCTGCTACAATGAAAAATGGTGTGCTTCGTTTTTGGACAGTTGAGCATCTTACTATGATGATTATCGCCATTGTATTTATTACAATCGGAAATATTCGTTCTAAAAAGATGGATACAGATGCGGGTAAATACAAGCAGATTTTAATTTGGTTCGGGTTTGCATTAGTGGTAATTATTGCAGCAATGCCTTGGCCTTTTCGTACTGAATTAGGTCGTGGTTGGTTTTAATATTAAGGGAGAAAAATAAAATTGATATCTACACAACCGATTACAGAACGTGTTATACTCGTTGGATTAATAACTCGCTTTCAGGATGCTGAAAAGGTTAATGAATATCTTGATGAATTGGCTTTCCTTGCGGAGACAGCAGGCGCTAATACAGTTAAACGATTTATTCAAAAATTAGATTCTGCTGATTCGAGAACATTTGTTGGAAAAGGAAAATTAGAGGAGATCATTGCTTTTATAAAAGCGAGTGATATTCAGATTGCCATTTTTGATGATGAGCTAACTCCTTCTCAACTAAAAAACATTGAAAGACTAATAGGCTGCAGGGTATTAGACAGAACTACATTGATACTCGACATTTTTGCTAAGCGAGCACGAACAGCGCAAGCTAAAACACAAGTAGAATTAGCGCAATATAAATATTTGTTACCGCGCTTAACGCGAATGTGGACCCATCTCGAGAAACAAAGGGGTGGTATTGGTATGCGTGGTCCAGGTGAAACAGAAATTGAAACTGATCGTCGTGTAATCCGTGATAAATTAAGTAAACTGCGTGAGCGCCTGTCCGATATTGATAAGCAAAATTCAACACAGCGGAAAAGAAGAGGAGAAATTGTGCGTATTGCATTAGTTGGTTATACCAATGTTGGAAAAAGTACAATCATGAATGTGCTTAGTAAGAGTGATGTTTTTGCAGAAAATAAATTGTTTGCAACGCTGGATACCACAGTTCGCAAAGTTGTGTTAGATACCGTTCCTTTTTTGCTTTCGGATACAGTAGGATTTATTCGCAAGTTGCCACATGATTTAGTAGAGTCGTTCAAATCAACTTTAGATGAAGTTCGGGAAGCAGATATTCTTGTGCATGTGGTTGATATTTCACACAAAAATTTTGAAGAACATATTCGGGTTGTGAATGAAACATTAACTGATATTGGTGCTATTGATAAGCCAATTTTAATAGTGTTTAATAAGATTGATGCTTATATTTTTGTGGCTAAAGAGGAAGATGATTTAACTCCTTTGCAGCGTGAAAATATTTCCCTTCATGAATTTAAATCGCTTTGGGTTGCTAAGGAAAATTTGACCTCGGTTTTTATTTCTGCATTAAATAAAAATAATATTCAGGAGCTTAGGGCTATTTTATCTGGACTAGTTAAACAAATGCATTATAAACGATACCCAAATAATCTTAAATTTCAAATTGAAGATTACGGGGATCTAGATTAAGCGTTTGTAAATATTTATTGTCGGTTATTCAACAGCAGCATATTTAATTTTGCTGAATGTTAGAATTAATAAAGTCGTATTTAAGAGACACCCTTTCTATTTTATATCCTGAACTTTGTTTTGCCTGTGAAGAATTACTTGTGAAAGGCGAAAAGGTTATTTGTACAACATGTATCATTCATTTGCCTAGAACAAACTTTCATCGAATACAAGACAATAAAATGGAAAAGCAGTTTTGGGGCAATGCTATTGTTGAAGATGTTTCTGCTTTTTTTTATTTCCAAAAAAAAGGTAAAGTACAACGTCTAATGCATGAGCTAAAATATAAAAAACACCCGGAAATAGGCGAGCGAATAGGTTCATTGTATGCTGCGGAATTACTCGTGGAAAGTAAGTTTAACGCAATCGATTATATTATTGCTATTCCATTACATAAAAAGAAAATGAAAGTAAGAGGTTATAATCAATCACTTTGTTTTGCAAATGGTTTATCGCAGCAGCTAAAAAGCCTCGTCGTAAAAAATAGTTTGCTGCGGGTTAAAAACAACGATACACAAACTCGCAAATCGCGGTTTGAACGATTTAAAAATGTAGCTTCTGTATTTAAAATAAAATCGCCTCATATTTTCGTTGATAAGCATGTATTATTAGTTGATGATGTAATGACAACGGGAAGTACATTAGCTGTATGTATCCAACTTTTCAATAAAATTCAAGGATGCAAGGTAAGCGTGCTTACAATTGCCTATGCCGAATAGTAAAGATTAATATCTTTGCAACAATGGCAGAGGATTTATTAATTGCGTCCATGGAACATGGAAAAGAAGAGCGTTACAAAATAATGCTTCCACAGGTTGAGGCTATTGTAAATGGCGAAACTGATTTTATTGCGAATGTTTCAAATATTATTGCAATAATTAAATCTACTTTTAATCATTTGTGGGTTGGGGTTTATTTTGTCCGAGCAGAAGAATTAGTATTAGGTCCGTTTCAAGGCCCCGTAGCATGCACTCGTATATTTTACGGCAAGGGTGTTTGCGGAAAGGCATGGATGGAAGGTCGTATTATAATTGTTTCTAATGTGGATGAGTTTCCTGGCCATATTTCCTGTAGTTCTTTATCTAAATCTGAAATCGTGTTGCCTGTAATAGTCGATGAAAGAGTGAGAATGGTGTTAGACCTCGATAGTGATTCGTTAAATTGTTTTGATGAGATAGATGCTTCGTATTTATCCAAAGTAATTTTAATTATTCAAAAATTGTATAAAGAATCGTTGTTATGAAAAAGATTTTTTGTTGGATAGTAATATTGTTTTTTATCTCCTCGTGCGCAAATAAAGTAACCCCAACTGGAGGTGCTAAAGATGAAATAGCTCCTCAACTTTTAAATTCTGTTCCCGCTAATAATTCAATAAATTTCAATTCGTCTGAAATCACTTTGAATTTTGATGAGTATGTACAATTGTTGGATGCATCTACCCAGATTTTAATTTCTCCAATACCTGATAAAGCGCCAATAATTAAAGCAAATAAAAAATCTGTTGTAATAACTTTTGATAGTTTATTACAAACCAATACTACCTATTCAATCAATTTTGGCAGAGCGGTAACTGATGTGCATGAGGGTAATGTAAATGACACCTTACGTTATGTGTTTTCTACGGGTAGTATTATTGATTCACTTTTTATTCAAGGAAGTGTAAAAGATGCATCTACATTAAAACCAAGTGCTAAATTCAGTTTATTGTTGTATGCAATTGTTGATAGAACAAATTTAGATTCGTTGTTAAAGAATAAACCAACTTATTTTGCAAAGACAGATGATAAAGGTTTTTTTAAAATCAATAATCTGAAAAAAGGAAGTTATTATATCGTTGCTGTGGATGATAAAAACAATAACTATTTAGTAGATGATGATGAGTCGGTTGGCTATGTTAGTGGTGTAATAGATTTACCAATAAATGATAAAATCGATATCTATTCCTTTAAACAATTTCCTATCAATCTTCGTTTATTAAAAGCAACTTTGTTAGATAAAACAACGGCATTGGTGGTTTATAATCTTCCTGCCCAACTAAATTGCACTGCTATAGGCAATAAATATTCTACTAATGATTTTTATTATTTGCCAACCACGAATGGAGATTCGTTATTTATTAGTTTAAAGGATACTATAATTAATGATATTGATTTTTTAATTACAAATGGTAAAGATGTTTTTGACACGGTCCATTTTTCGTTCATTGAAAAGAAAGTAAATGCATTAAACTTTGAGTTAAAAAATATCCAAAATGTAAAAGATACTTTTCTATTAATCAGTAATCATCCGCTATCGGCAATTACTGCTCCTGCCTTATTATTTAAAGATACTAATGTGATTGACTCTATTTATTTTTCGATGGAGACTTACAACAAATGGCGATTAAATAACTATCAATTTAATCGAGGAATTAGATATCGGTTAGTAATGCCTAGAGGCAACATTCGCGATGTATATGGAAATGCAAACGACAGTATGCAAATTTATATTTCCTTGTCTGATCGGGAGCATTCAGGAAATGTTATAGCACAAATTGAATATGAAATAAACACTAATCCGTATTTAGTTCAATTGCTAAATAATGATTATAATGTTGTAGCTCAGCAGCGAATTTTTAAAGGCGAAAATGCAAAAGCGTTTCATTTTGATTATGTAATACCAGGAAAGTATTTTGTCCGCGTGGTTGATGATGAAGATAACAATCAGCAATTATCGCAAGGTATATTAAATAAAAAACAACCCGAAAAAGTATGGTTAACAGATTTATTTACGGTACGATCAAACTGGGACTTAGAAATTCAATTAAAACTTATAAAAGAAAATGACTGACAACTCTACGAACCGAATTAATTCATCAAAGGCTCCCGAGCCTGTAGGTTTATATCCGCATGCCCGTCGTGTAGGAAATTTATTGTTTTTATCAGGTGTTGGACCTCGTGAAAGAGGAGAAAAGAAAATACCTGGAGTTGAATTAGACGAGAGCGGGAATATTACTTCATATGATATCGAAGCGCAATGCCATTCTGTATTTCGTAATATAAAATACATCTTAGAAGATGCGGGTTCGAGTTGGGATAAGATTGTAGACGTAACTGTTTTTCTTACGAATATGAAAGACGATTTCAAAATATACAACCGTATCTACGCAGAATACTTCAAAGATAATTTACCTTGCAGAACTACTTGCGAGATTAATTGTTTGCCAACACCGATTGCAATTGAATTGAAAGTAATTGCAACAGTTGATTAGTCGTATTTAACCTATAAAGAATCTTAAGAACTTACAGCATCTTCGCCTTTGGGATGCATATATCTGCTGATAATATTATGCAGAATATAAATCATTGGAATCAGCGCAACTGCTATCATTAATTTGAATACATAGCCAAGGGCTGCGTTATGTATAAATTCATCGAAGGACCAATAGCCAGGCAAAACGAATGCAATAAATTGTACAATAAATGTGTCGAATAACTGACTGATAACTGTACTCGCTGTTGCTCTAAACCAGATCATTTTGCCGTTCGTCATTTTTCTAAATACCCAGAAGAAGTAAACATCTACTAATTGCGAACATAAGAATGCGATGATACTACCAACAATGATCCATTGACTTTGTCCGAATACCATGCTAAATGCGGCATCATTCACAGGGCTAAAAGAAGTTGCTGTTAAGTTGATACCAATCGTGATGATGAAAAAGGTGTAGATAATTAAACCAATTGTAATGAAGGTCAGTTTTCTTACGCCACTTTTGCCATAGTATTCATTTATAAGATCTGTCATAACAAAAACCACAGGCCATAAAATAATACCTAAGCTCTGTGTAAACAACCCAAAAAATTCAACTAGCTTACCACCTATTAATTCAGCTACAATTGCGTTAGTTATAAAGAATCCTGCTAGGATAACAAATACAATATCTTTTCTGTTTGATAAATTCATTCGTATAAAGTTTTACTTTGTGCTTATAATAGATGCTTGTGGCAAATAATAAATCTGTGATTCTTTAAGAATTGCAATGATAGTACTAACAATTTAAAAACGATAATTGTTTTGCTGCTGATCCTCTATTTCATAAATATCTGTTGATTTATTTTCCTTATAAAATATTTTAGCTTTCTTCAGCAGTTCAATTGCAGTTGTTGAGAAAAAGACACTTTCAGATGCCTTTAACTTGTTGATGAATTTTGACTCGTTTTTTTCATTAATAATACAAATCATAGCTTGATTAAAATAGTAGTCGTTAGGATAATATGGCGCCACGTAATATTGATTAGCTGATTCGTATTTTTCTAAAGCCGAGATCCATTTATGACATAAAAAATCTCTTAATCCTTCGATTTCATTTTTTATTTGAAAGGAATCTTGTCTATTAGTTGATGTGTCGTTAATTATTTTTTCTAAATCATAAAACATAGCAGGATTGTACATTTGATCCTTGTTAAAAATCATTTCGGCAAAAATGTATTTTCTCCAGTAGCAAATACTTCTCCATGCGCTTCTGCCTTCAATATTTTTCCAGGAGGTTTTATAAATCAAATGTTCCGCTGAGTTAAAACTTTTTTTTGCTTCATTGTAATCAGAAAAATGTAATAGTATAATTCCTTTACTAATTTTTATTTTTGCTTTTTCAGCAGTAAAATCTACACTTATTGATTTTTCATATTCGTTTAATAATTTTAATCGATACGGTTTAGAAGTCTTACTGGAATATAAAGCGATAAAATAATTTAAATAGCTAAATCCTTGATATGTTGAAGAAAAATTATTTTCAATTTCATCTTCAGCTTGTTTAATATAGGTTTTTAATAACACTACACTATTAGGAAGTAATACACCGCATCTCAATATTGAAAGCAATAATTCAAACTTATATTCTTCAATTGTTTCAACAATTAAAAGCGCTTCATAATTTTTATAGAGGTTTTCTGCTTCAGCTGTATTTAAACAACCTAATAGTTTATCTTGCTCTAATGATTTTAAAACAAAACTATACTTCGTTCTTAAATAGTTATTTTTCGATTGTAAAAATACTTGGTCGTATTTTTTTAAAAAACCATCTAATTTATCTTTAGAAGTAGAATTGCTATAAAATTCGCGACTTGTTTTATAAAGATGAAGTAGTAACTCTGACTCGTTATTATCTGAAATTTGATTTTCTATTTCACCGGCCTCATCTATCATTGAATAGGTAGGATGAACTTGAAGGTCGTTTGTTAATTGACTAATTTTAGAATACAAACTGGATTCCGGTTCTTGCGAATCATCTAATTGTTTAAATTCATGAGAACACAGTATGGAATTTAATTCTTCATTCAATGAAAGAATCATCTCTTTATAATGTTCAGCTTTCATACGTCGGATACGCACTTTTGAAAGTTGGCTTATATTAAATCCGGTGCTTGTTTCATAGAGCTCTAGAATTTTATTAATCAATAATTTTGCTTCTTCTGATTTGTTTTCTTCCAATTTAGCACGAACAAAATCGATCACCTGCTTCTTTTTTGGAATACGGGTTAAATTCAATAAAGGTTCTGCACTATATTTCAATGAAGCCATAGTATCTGACAAGTACTCGTTAATAGATTTTTATCCACTCCTTAAATTATAGGGTAAAAATATTACCTTCGCGAAGCAACTTCTATCGCACAATGAAGAAAATACTAACATTCTTATTCACTATTGGATGGTCTGTATCGCAAGTACTTGCGCAATCTACACAGCCGGTCCAATCCCTTTCCGATCAACGTATTATAACTTATGCGTTTACACATGCCGAGATTTGGCAGGATGAAAAAACGGTTTTAACAGATGCTACTTTAATTATTCAAAAGAATAAGATTGTAGCCGTTGGAAATACACTAACTATTCCTGCAGATGCTATTGTGTATGACCTTAAAGGGAAGCGTATTATTCCATCTTTTATAGATATTTATTCGAATTATGGTCAGCTAGAAGTAAAGCGCAATGAAAAACAACGAGGTCCTCAATACCAAACTAAAACTAAAGGGGCATACAGTTGGAATCAAGCAATAAAGCCGGAATATAATGCGGCTTTTAATTTTGAAATCGACGATAAAAAGGCAATTGATTATCGTAATTCGGGTTTTGGTGCTGTATTAACTTTTCAGAATGATGGAATTGCTCGTGGATCTGCGGGATTTGTTTTGTTGGGTAAAAAAGATGAAGGGGCAATGCTTTTAAAAGATAAGGCAGCAGCAATGTATTCATTCAATAAAGGAAGTTCTACACAAGAATATCCATCCTCACTGATGGGTACAATTGCTTTGCTGCGCCAAACATATCTTGATGCTTCTTGGTATCGTAATGTTAAGGATCGCGACAATAATCTTTCTTTATCAGCATGGAATGATTTACAATCGTTGCCACAGATTTTCGAAGTCAATAATTATCGTTCTCTATTACGAGCAGATAAAGTAGGAGATGAATTCGGAGTGCAATACATTCTTAAAGGTTCAGGAGATGAGTATCAAAGGCTAAAAGAAATTAAAGCTACTAACGCTAGTTTAATAATTCCAGTAAATTTTCCAGATGGGTATGATGTTTCTAATCCTTTTGATGCAGTTAATATTTCTTTGGCTGATCTGAAAACCTGGGAATATGCACCTTATAATTTGTATTGGCTAGATAGTGCTAATATAAATTACTGTATTACTTCATCTGGCTGCAAAGATTTTAAAACATTTTTGAAAAATGTTCAACGTCTAAATACAATCGGATTAAGTACAGCGAAAATTTTAAAAGCACTCACCGTTACACCAGCAAAATTGTTGAAAGTCGACAATCAAGTTGGTGCATTGCATAAAGATATGCAAGCTAATTTTCTGATTTGTAACGGGGATGTATTCACTAAGGATGGAAGTATAATTGAGAATTGGATAGCAGGAGAAAGATATATAATTAATGCTGATGATACAATTGACCTTCGCGGTGTTTATGAATTAAAAACGCCTGAAGGGAAAATGTTTCAAATGGAAATTGTAGGCAATAAGTTGCAGCCAGATATTACAGTGAAGATTGATACAGTAAAAGTAAAAGTAGATTTTACCAAAGATGTTCTTCAATATACGTTTCGTTTAGAGCCGATAAAAGGAAAAGGTTATATGCGCTTAAGTGGACAGTTCAATAGTGAAAAGCGTGAGTTTGCCGGGCAGCTTCAAACAAATAATGGAGAATGGAATACATGGTCAGCAAAGCAGATTGCGGTATATATGGATAAAAAAGATAGCGCATCTATAAAAGCTTCTAATATTGCACCCTCTTTTGCTGATATTACATATCCGCTTTGTGGATTTGGAAGAAAGTATATTCCTGTTGAACATCCGATATTAATTAAAAATATAACGGTATGGACTAACGAAAAAGAAGGAATTCTAAAAAATACCGATGTGTTAATTTTTAAAGGGAAGATTACAAAGGTTGGAAGTATTGATGAAAACATATTACACCTTCCCGGACTCGAAACGATTGATGGTACGAACTTACATCTAACAGCAGGTATAATTGACGAGCATTCTCATATTGCGGCAGAAGGAGATGTAAATGAAGGAACAGAATCAATCAGTGCAGAGGTAAGGATAGGAGATGTAATAAATTCAGATGATATAAATATCTACAGACAATTAGCTGGTGGAGTAACAACTTCGCACATATTACATGGTAGTGCTAATGCAATTGGCGGACAAACAGCGTTGATTAAATTACGTTGGGGTAAAAATGCAGAGCAAATGAAATTTGAAGGAGCTGATGGCTTTATCAAATTTGCCTTAGGTGAAAATGTTAAACAAAGTAACTGGGGCGATATGAATAGAATAAGATACCCCCAAACAAGAATGGGCGTTGAGCAAGTTTACATAGATGGCTTTACTCGTGCAAGAGAATATCAAACTGCATGGAATAATTATAATAAATCAGGAGGGAAATTACAGATGCCGCGCAAGGATTTACAATTAGATGCATTATCTGAAATATTAAATAAAAAACGATTTATTACCTGTCATAGTTATCAGCAAGGAGAAATAAACATGTTGATGCATGTGGCAGATACTTTTCATTTTAAAGTAAACACCTTTACACATATCCTTGAAGGTTATAAAGTGGCTGATAAGATGAAAGCACACGGAGTAGGTGCATCAACATTCAGCGATTGGTGGGCATATAAGTTTGAGGTGATGGAGGCAATCCCCTATAACGGAAAAGTCCTACATGACATGGGCATTGTTACTGCATACAATAGCGATGATGCAGAAATGGCTCGTCGCTTAAATCAGGAAGCAGCTAAAGCAGTGAAGTATGGAAATGTAAGCGAAGAAGAAGCTTTAAAATTTGTTACGCTAAACCCTGCAATCTTACTTCATATTGATAATCGCGTTGGTAGTATAAAAGAAGGTAAAGATGCAGACGTTGTTATCTGGGATAATAATCCGCTGAGCATTTATGCAAAAGTGCAGAAAACATTTGTAGATGGTATTTGCTATTACGATGCCAATGAAGAGATGATTATGTTACAAAATCTAAATGTAGAGAAAACCCGTTTGATGAATAAATCATTGGATGAAAAAAACAAAGGTGCGTCCATGAATAGACCTTCCTATAAAATGGAAGAATTTAATCACTGTAACAATAAAGAACAATTCCCGCACTAATATGATTAGAAATAGTTTTATTGCATTGTTACTATTTGTAACAACAATAAGTGCAGCACAAAATCCTGCTCCTGCTGATAATTCAACAAAAAGAATTTTATTACTAGGCGGAGTAGCGCATATAGGAAACGGAAAAGTAATTGAGCAAAGTGCAATCGGCATTGCTCAAGGAAAGATTACTTTTATAATGGATGCGAGAGGTTTTAAGCCAGATCGAAACTCATTTGATACAATTATTGATATTTATGGTAAGCAGGTTTATCCAGCTTTAATTGCCATGAATACTCAACTTGGTATTAACGAGATTGAAGCGGTTCGTGCAACACATGATTATGATGAAGTTGGGAATATCAATCCTTCATCGCGTGCTATCATCGCCTATAATACTGATTCAAAAGTGATACCTACTGTGCGCTCGAATGGAGTTTTAATAGCACAGATTACGCCTGTTGGAGGAATTATTTCCGGACAATCATCGGTTGTTGAATTGGATGCATGGAACTATGAAGATGCGGTTTATAAAATGGATGAAGGTATCTGGATGAATTTCCCATCAACACAAATTATCAAAGCTTCATGGGCCGAGCCAGAAGAAGAACAAGTGAAAAAATCAGCAATGCATTTGCTAGAATTAACAACATTGTTTGAGCAGGCAAGAGCGTATTCTATGAATAATAATCAAATAGTGCGTAATCAGAATTTCGAAGCCATGCGTGGATTGTTTAATCAATCGAAAACTTTATATGTGCGATGCAACTTTGCTAAAGATATTTTAGCGGCTATCAAGTTTTCCGATTTATATAAACTGCACATGGTATTGTGTGGTGGTGCTGACGCATGGATGGTGGCTGATCAATTAAAAGAACATCATATACCTGTTATAATTGAACGCACACAAAATTTACCTCGTCGTGATGATGAAGATGTAAACTTGCCTTATAAGCTTCCTTCTATACTTACTAAATTGGGCGTTGATGTTTCTATAACTGATGAAGGTTTCTGGAAAAATAGAAATCTTCCTTTTCAAGCGGGACAAGCAGTTACATATGGAATGACTAAAGAAGAGGCGCTTCAAACAATTACATTAAATCCAGCCCGTATTTTAGGAATTGATAAAACAGTGGGGACGCTTGAAGACGGGAAAGATGCTACGTTGATTATTTCAGAAGGGGATATACTGGATATGAAATCAAGTGTGGTAACGGTAGCGTATATACGCGGAAAAGAAATTAATTTGGATGATATACAAAAACAACTTTATCAAAAATATCTTAAAAAATATAAACTAAACTAACATGAAAAAAATCTTTACACTAATTATTTTAATAGTATCTCTGAATGCTTATTCTCAAAGTCAGTTTGAAGAAAAAATTGTTTTAGGTTCAACTGGCTATAACGAAGGAATTGCAGCAGTAGAAACGAATGCTGGTCATTATATTGTTTTGGGCTCCGTATATACAGGGGGAAACAGTTTTAATTTTTCATTAACCGAATTAGACCAAAACGGGAACTCAATTCAAAGTAAATTGGGTTCTAGCGTATCAGCTGTTCCTTTAGCAATGAACATTACCAATACTGGTGAAATATTAGTAACTGGATATTATATGGCATCTACAACAGATAATGATATTTTTATTGCCAAGTTCACAACTGATTTGAATTTGATTTGGTTTAAGCGATATGGTGTTACAGGTGGAAATGATTATGGTAATAGTATTTTTCAA
>CALQOD010000003.1 GCA_943332105.1 Chitinophaga pinensis
AATAGATTTGCGTCATAATTGCGTCAATTGCACCATAGTTGCATCAACATTGCACATTGACTGCCCAATAAATGACTCAATTGCTCCAGTAAAATTTTAAGCAACTTTTGGAAATGGCGTATATAATGAAGTTTTGGCGGATATATGGCGGATAAATAATGGGCTCAAAGGGCTCATGATGGACTCAAGAAGGGCTCAATACTATTTGCAAGCACGTTTGCAACTATTTGTAAAGAAATATAAATTAGGTCTAAAAAATTAACCCCCTAATTTTTTTCATTCTCATCATTAATCTCCTCCACCTTCTCCTCACTCACCGGCATCACCACCGTACTCGATTTAGGTTGTGATAAGGGTTCGCTTTCGAGGGTGTATTTGACAATGTCGTTGGTGTCAGGCAGGTCTTTGGTGACGTCGCCTTTAATTTTATTGATCTCTTTTTCTGCTTCGCGTAAACCTCCTTTTAATTCGTCTTGCACGCCGTTCATCGCGTCTTTGACTTCACGGATTCCTTTGCCTAATCCACGAGCAATACCAGGAATTTTATCAGAGCCAAAAAACATAAGTATGAAAAGTAAGATGACCATTACTTCTCCACCACCAAGGCTTTCGAGGAATAAAACAACTGATAAATTCATTGGGTAAAGATAAGGCTAATTTTTAGGAGATTTTTATTTGGTTATTTCAAGAATAGGGTATCCTTTACAAGCATTCGGCAAGTTGGTATGCAACAAGAAGGAAAGGGTAGGAGCAATGTCTGTAATGTTGATGCTTCTCGTTGTAGATCCTTGTGTAATGCCTGTTCCCATCCATAACAATGGCACATGCGTATCATACGCGTAAGGCGAGCCATGCGTGGTGCCTTGCTTTCCATTGCCACCATATAAATTTTCTATCCAGCCAGGAGCATAAACTACAATCACATCGCCTGAACGCTCTGGATGATAACCGTTTTTAATTCTTGTCATCAATGGATCACTGGATGCATCTGTTTTTATTTTTTCGCCCGCAATGCACGTGTAAATTCCTTCTACTACATTCGATAAGTACAAAGCTATTTTTGTCTGCACTTCTTCCAAGTTTAATTTGTCTTCTGCAATTGCTTTTCTGTTTAAATACACCTGGTTATTATCGTAGCAACTAAAGTATTTTGCAGAACCGTATTGCTGTTTTAAGAAATCAATTACAGTATCGTTAATTATTCTTGCATTGATAAATCCTGCGTTTAGTTTGTTATCAATTAATGATTGTGGATTTTGTATCGCTGCATGATCAGCAGTTAAAAATACGAGGTAATTATCTTTGCCTAGTTTGTTATCTAAGAAGGAGAATAAATCACCAAGGTCTTTATCTAAGCGGATATAGGTATCTTCTAATTCAATCGCGTTGGTTCCGAATTGATGTCCTACGTAATCAGTAGCAGAAAAGCTCACGCATAAAAAGTCAGTCACATCATCTTCGCCCATATGCTCAGCCGTTATAGCCTCTACCGCTAAGTCTTTGGTAATGGTGTTGCCAAATGGTGTACGGCGGACTAAATCCCACGACGTGCCTTTAAATGCAGGTAAGTTATGAGGGAAAACAGGTTTTGTTTCTCCTTTATAACTCATTTCATACGGAGAATCGTCTTTGTCGCTTTCGGTGTATTGATCAATAGGGAGTAAGGTGTTCCAAGGTTTCGATAAATACTGATCAGGATATTTTTTGTTATTGAAATTCTTTACCCATTCAGGTAAATCAGTCATGTACCAGCTGCTCGATATCCAGTTGCCTGTGTATCCATCAAACCAATACGAAGCATCAGCAGCACGTCCCGCAGGTAAAATTGCGCCACGGTCTTTTAGCGAGATTCCAATCACCTTCGATTTACCCTGTGTAGTCAATTGTAATTCGTCGGTAATGGTAGTCGTTAGTAGGTTGTTGGGCGACATTCGTCCGGAAGCATTTTCAGCACCCACGGTTTTAACATTTTTATCAGAAACGCAATACATGGTGTCATTCGATTTACGTACATACCAGTCGTTAGAAACGATGCCATTTAACATCGGTGTTGTACCTGTGTAAATACTCGCATGTCCAGGCCCAGTAAAAGTAGGAGCGTAGTTAAAATTCGTATTTCTGCAATCGAAACCTTGCGACTGTAATCTTAAAAAACCTTTTTGAGAATATTTGCTTTTGTATTTATCAATGTAATCAGCTCTCATCTGATCTACCACAATTCCTACAACCAGTTTAGGCTGTTTCGTTTTTTGTGAGAAGGAAATTGAAACAAGTGATACTAAAAGTAAGACGAGTGAAAATAATTTTTTCATTATTGGATAAACTTAGTTTTTTCAATGATAAATTTTATAATGAGCGCACTTATCAAATAGCCCATCAACCATCCCATCAATACATCTAGCGGGTAGTGATATCCTAAATAAACACGACTGTATCCAACGGAAATAAAATAAATAAATAACAAAGGTTTTAAAAACGGATTTTTATTAGTCAGAAATATCCACGAGAAAACAAACACAGCAGCTGAGTTTGATGCATGCGAACTATAAAATCCAAACTGTCCTCCGAGATATGTGCTAACAAGATGTAGGTGAGGGTAAATTGAATCGTTATGTGTCGGCCGTGGGCGCATCCATGTTTCTTTAAAAAATACAGATAGCTGATCGCTGATTAAAATGATGAGTGCAATCAAAAACAACAAACGAATAGTCTGTTGACCATACGTCTTGTAAATAGAATATAAGATTAGCAGGTAAAATGGAATCCAGAAAAAGCGATCACTAACAACAGTAAAAATGGAATCTAAAACTTCATTATGATAACCATTAATGATCAATAGCAAATCCTTATCCAGTTGCAATATTTTTTCTTTCATCAATTCTTAGCGATCTAAAAAAGAACGTTCATTCATTAAATCCCACAACACATCTTTCAGTTCAACAATGCCTTTGTTGGCTACAGCAGAAATAAATAACACTGGAACCTTCATTCCATCATTCATTTTATCGACTGGAATTTCATTTAATAATTGTTCTTGCAATTCGTCGTCAATCATATCACATTTCGTAATAGCAATTACTCTTCGCTTATCGATCAATTCAGGATTGTGTAGTTGCAATTCATTCATCAGAATTTTATATTCTTCACGAATATCTTTCGTGTCAACAGGAATCATAAATAACAATACTGAATTTCGTTCAATATGTCGTAAGAAACGTGTTCCTAATCCTCTTCCTTCTGATGCTCCTTCAATAATTCCTGGAATATCAGCCATTACAAACGATTGATTGTCGCGATAGCGCACCATTCCTAAGTTCGGGACAATGGTCGTGAATGGATAATCAGCAATTTCAGGTTTAGCGGCTGATACAACAGATAGTAATGTCGATTTACCCGCATTCGGAAATCCAACTAACCCAACATCGGCTAATAATTTTAATTCTAAAATTTTCCATTCTTCTAATCCAGGCTCGCCAGGTTGTGCAAAGCGAGGAGTTTGTTTAGTAGATGATTTGAAAAAATTATTACCCTTTCCTCCTCTACCACCAGGCGCTATAATTTCTTCTTGTCCGTCATGTTCAATTTCAAAGAGCACTTCACCAGTTTCATTATCTTTCGCGATAGTACCAATAGGGACTTCCAAAATAATATCTTCTCCGTCAGCTCCTGTTTTCAAAGCACTACTTCCCGGTTCTCCATCTTCACCTAAAACATGCTTCCGGTATTTAAGATGTAGCAATGTCCATAATTGAGTGTTACCTTTTATAATGATATGTCCTCCACGACCGCCATCACCACCATCAGGACCACCTTTTGCGGTAAGTTTATCTCGGTGAAAATGCACAGCGCCAGCTCCGCCTTTTCCAGAGCGACAACAAATTTTAACATAATCAACGAAGTTACTTCCCGACATAATTTTATTTATTTTATTGTTTCGATAGCAGCACAAAGTCTATCGAAAATTTCATTAATAGAACCGATTCCATTGACACCTGTATATTTATTTTGTGCCTTGTAAAAATCACGCACAGGTTCTGTTTCATTCTTATAAACATCAATTCTCTTCTGAATAATCGCAGTGTCTTGATCATCTGGACGACCAGAATCTTTACCACGAATCATCAAGCGCGTTCTTAGTTCTTCTTCTTCCACTTCCAATGCAATCATTCCGCTAATTGAAGTCTCTTTTGAAATCAGGAAACTATCCAAGGCCTCAGCTTGCGCTGGTGTTCTTGGAAATCCATCGAAAATATATCCTTTCGCATCAGGGTGTTTATTTGCTTCCGACTCAAGCATGCCAATCGTAATTTCATCAGGTACTAACTGACCTTGATCCATAAATTGCTTTGCCTTATTTCCTAACTCCGTTCCACCTTTGATGTTTGCACGGAAAATATCTCCCGTAGAAAGATGGACTAAATGATACTCGTGGATTAACTTTTCAGATTGAGTTCCTTTTCCTGCTCCTGGAGGGCCAAATAATACAATGTTTAACATAGGATAGTAAATTAACTTTTTAATTGGTAAATGTCTGCCAAGTTTCTTCCAAGTCCGTCGTAGTCGAGGCCATAACCAATAACAAAAGCAGGAGGAATTTCAAAACCTACATAATCTGGTTTAACTGGCTGACGAAGCGAAGCAGGCTTGAATAACAAAGTAGCAAAGGCCAGGCTCGCCGGATTCTGTTTTTTAAATTCTTCAATTAAATAAATAGCCGTATCGCCTGTATCAATAATATCTTCCACAATAATTACATCTCTACCTTCAATACTCTCGTTGAGACCTATCACATTTTTAATCTTTCCTGTTGATGAAGTGCCTTCGTATGAACTCACACGAATAAAACCAATCTCACAAGGCAGTTGAATGTTGCGTAATAAATCAGCCATAAAAATTACGGACCCATTTAAAACACCAATCACCAAAGGACGCTTACCTTGATAATCTTCGTTGATTTTTTGACCTAACTCAACGCTTTTTGCTTGTAATACGTCAGCAGTGATAAATGGCACGAATACCTTATCGTGAACTTGTACTTCGTTTTTCATAGGAAGGCACGAAGGTACGCAAATAGAGGGAAAAATAAGCGTTGCCTAGTTAAATTTGGATGGGAAAACCTGGTCAATTCGTGATTCGTTTGTGCTCAAACTAAAATTAAACGATTGTAATCGCTTATAATCGGGTTTTTCTAAAAGAAAGGGTTTATTTTTGCGACCAGTTATGCAACAACAATTCGCAGGTAAAGACTTTAAACTCGGTATTTTAGGTGGAGGCCAGCTTGGGCGTATGCTTATTCAAGAGGCTATTAACCTTAATCTATCCACATCCGTTTTAGATCCGGATGCGAATGCGCCATGTAGATACTTGGCAGAGCATTTTGTAGTAGGTGATTTTCGAGATGAAGAAACTGTATATGCTTTTGGAAAAAAAGTAAATCTTTTAACCATCGAAATTGAGCATGTAAATATTAATGCGCTGCTGCGATTAGAAAGAGAAGGTGTTTTGGTTTATCCACAACCTCAAATTTTAGCTATGGTGCAAGACAAAGGAATTCAAAAAGAATTTTTTGCATCGCATCAAATCCCTACTGCCGATTTTAAATTGATTCACGATAGAGAACATTTAAAAGAAAATATTGGTGAATTGCCTGCTATTTTGAAATTGAGAAAAGGAGGGTACGATGGTAAAGGCGTCATGAAATTGAAGGACGCAAATAATTTAAAGGATGCGTTTGATGCACCTTGTGTTTTAGAAAAACTAGTCGATTTTGATTGTGAGATTGCAGTAATTGTTGCTCGTAATAATGCTGGAGATATTGTTCATTATCCACCGGTAGATATGGAATTTAATGCTGATGCTAATCTGGTGGAATTCTTATGTAGTCCTGCAAGAATTTCAGATGAGATTAAAGAAAAAGCAATTGCTATTGCGCGCAAAGTGGTTGAGAAAACAGGCCTTACGGGAATATTGGCAGTAGAAATGTTCGTCACAAAATCAGGGGATGTATTAGTGAATGAAATTGCACCGAGGCCACATAATAGCGGACATCAAACAATAGAAGGGAATAATACTTCGCAATATGCACAACATTTAAGAGCTATTTTAGGATTACCATTAGGTGATACAACGATTATTTCTCCTTCTGTTATGATAAATTTATTGGGAGAAAAAGGACATACCGGTGAAGCGCATTACGATGGCATTCGGAATGCGATGGCTAACGGGGGTGTATATGTTCATTTGTACGGAAAAAAAGAAACTAAGCCGATGCGTAAAATGGGACATGTAACAATCCTTGCAGATACATTAGAATCAGCAATTGCAAGTGCAAAAAAAGTTCAACAGCAAATAAAAGTTTTAACCCGATAAAATCAATAAAATGAATAAGCCATTGGTAGGAATCATTATGGGAAGTAATAGCGATTTACCTGTTATGCAAGAGGCTGCAACTATTTTGGAGCAGTTTGGTGTTGCGTATGAAATGACTGTTGTTTCGGCACATCGTACACCTGAGCGAATGTTTGATTATGCAAAGCAAGCGGATAAAAAAGGGATTAAAGTTATCATCGCTGGTGCTGGTGGTGCTGCTCACTTGCCTGGAATGGTTGCATCTGTTACACCTTTGCCAGTAATTGGTGTTCCAGTTAAATCAAGTAATAGCATTGATGGATGGGATTCTATTTTATCAATCTTACAAATGCCGAATGGTGTTCCTGTTGCAACAGTTGCTTTGAATGCTGCGCAAAACGCAGGTATTTTAGCAACGCAAATTTTAAGCACCGGCGATAAAAAATTATTGAAGAAAATATCCGACTTTAAGAGCGGTTTAAAAGATAAAGTATTGAAGGCGGCGAGTGACATGGAGAATACTGCTAAAGCGATGAAAGCACCAAAGAAAAAAACAAAGTAATTTAATTATAAACAGTAAAATCCTTTCCATTTTCAAAGGGGGACGAATTAATTTTTTATGAAAACACTATTGATAACGGCAGGCATTGCCGTAGGGATTTTATCCTCAATTATTTCAAACGCTCAAGTGCAGCCAGATTGGAAAGGAGTTTTTTCCGAATTGGAAGTATCGCCGCATCAAGCAATTTCGACAAATGTTATTTCTATAAGGTCCGATAGCTTATGGCATGCAGGATTGTTTTGTTATTCTCCTGGAGGAATTAAGGAATTAAACAAGCAAACTATTTATTTACAAAAGCGAATTCGACCAAAAGAGCAGTTAAGGTGTTATTATGAAACAAGGAGGTTTCATGAGTATGCCGAAAATTCGCTAGTAGTTGGATATGCGAAAAAATATAGCAATTTATTTTCTGCAGGTTTGACAATTAATTTTCAATCGCAAAAGTTTAGCAACGATTATTTGATTAAATCTAAGCTGCTTGTACAACCATCGTGTTTAATTCAACTTAATGAAAAGGTGAGTACTTATTCTTGTTTGTCGTTGGCTACCTATAAAACTACAAAAAGAATTGATCATTTAGTGTTTGCGTTACGCTATGATTATAGTAAGTCAATTGCATTAAATGTTGATGCTTGTTTATCGAAGGTAACTGCCGATTGTTTCATTGGTATTTCTTACTTTACTACGGATGACTTTAAAATGCAATTGCGTTTTGATTGTTTGTCGGCAGCTACGGCTTTTCAGATTGCTTATACTAAAAAACGAATGGGTTTTGTGTTCGGCTCCAAGTATAATTATCTACTTGGTTTATCTCCATTTGTAGGAATTACAACACAACTATAATATGAAGAACATTTTACTTTTACTTGGACTAATCAGTTGTGATTTTATTCAAGCGCAGAATAATATTTCTGATTTAAGTGTAACTATCAGCGATGATGAATTGGTAAATGCCAATTTTCAAGATCAGTTGTTTGTAGATAGTGTTGACTATTTGAAAATAAATTTTGCCAATAGAGATGAGTTACTTCAATCTGGATTTTTCATATGTTTGGAAGTAGATTCGATACTTAATTACCGAAGCAAATACGGCTATTTTTATTCGTTGGAGGAGATGCAAGCATTAGATATTATCGCGCTCAATCGATTGGAAAAATTAAAGTCAAAAGTATCTTTTGAAATACCGGTTTCGATGTCTGAACTGGTAGATTTAAAAAAGCTAGATGGAAGTGTGGTAGCTCGAATTGCCACTCCTTTTTCGAAGAGTGAAACTGCCGAAGATTGGATTTATAAGGGAAATAAATACCGAGAGGCTATTGGAATTAAAATAAATGCTGGAGAAAAAATCAACTTTGTGTTAAACGCAGAAAAAGATGCAGGTGAAGCATTTCAGTTTGCGAAAAAAGTTAAGGGCTTCGACTTTATTTCATCGCATCTAACGATAAAGAATATCCGAAGAGTAAATAAAATTTCGATTGGCGATTATCAAATTCAATTAGGACAAGGATTAGTAATATTTCAAGGAATGTCGTTGGGGAAAACATCAGATATCGCCACCATCCGAAAGCAAGAAATCGGAATAAAAGATTACAATGGAATGTCGGAGTTCGGATTTTTTAGAGGAATGGCCATCGATTATAAAATAAAAAAAATAAAAATTATTAATTGGGCTTCCTATAAAAATCAGGATGCAACTATTTATTCTGATAGTTCAACGGGAGATTATATTCAATCGATAAAAACAGATGGCTATCATCGAACTGATTTAGAACTCGAGCATAAAAATAGTATTCTGCAAATGGTTGTTGGTTCATCTTGTTCAATGTTGGTTAGAAATACAACAATCGGTTTGAATGCTATTTTTACATCAAACAGTATTACAATAAAATCTAATAACGATTATTACAACTACTATGCTTTCAGAGGAAAGAATAGTTTTAATCAATCAATTTCTTATTCGGGCACTCGAAAAAACTTTAATTATTTCGGCGAAGCTGCAATTGATCAGAATTTATCGCCTGCAATTGTCAATGGCATCATTGCAAGTATCGAAAAGAATTTTTCTGTGAGTCTATTACATCGATATTATTCCAAAAATTATTTTTCATTTCATTCGAATGCGTTTGGAGAAAATAATAAAGTTGCTAATGAAAACGGATTTTATGTGGGAGGTAATTATAGTTGCAATAAAAAAATCCAACTTAGCGCTTATTACGATTTGTATTCATTTCCATGGTTAAAATATCAGCTAAGTATGCCTTCTTTTGGACATGATTATTCATTGCAATTTATTTATACGCCTGCAAAAATTACAAGCATTAGTTTGCGTTATCATCAAACAAGCAATCAAGAAGAAGTAGTAGGAAGCGATGATCATACAGCTGATATTAATGAAACTACTACAAGGTCGTTGCGATTTCAATTACGCACAGAGCTTAATCGTTTGCAAATTACGGGTAGGTACGATTTAACATTTTTAAAACAGCAGACCAATGAATCGGGAATGTTAGCTTATTTAGATATTCAGTATAAACCTATGATGAAACCTTATTCATTTTCAATTAGGACTAGCATTTATCGAACAGATTCATATTCAACAAGAATGTATGCCTATCAAAGCGATTTACCTGGTTCCTATAATTTGGGGGCTTTTTATGGGAATGGAGAGGCTATTTATCTAATGGTTCATTATAAACCCGCCAGAAATTTGCATGTATGGGTTAGAGGTAGCCGAGCTCTAAGTTATTCGCAACTCATTGATAATAAGAATGTATTCCCTGAATACGAGTTAAAAATGCAGGTAGCCTATAAATTTCATTAGAAAAAATTGCATAAGAAAATACAATATTAAATTTCCTTATTTGCTTTTATTTTGGGACTTGTATAATAACATGTTTTTTTTAACTTCGTGCCTCACGAAACAAAACTTATGATAAAATCCTTACAACTATTAGCTGCTAGTTTATTACTGACGCTAACTACAGTAACAGCAGGTGTTCCAGGTGCAGGCCAAAGCTACCGCATTCCCGCTAATGTTACAGCTGACGATTACATTGCAAAAACAATTGTATTAAAAGTAAAAGATCAGTACAGAGCATCTTGCACTAATGAGCAAATTAATATTACTGCAGTACAACGAATACTTGCTTCTACTAATCAACAATCATTAGCAAAAATTTTCCCTCGTCATTTGAAACCAGCTCGTATTACAAACGATTATGGAATGCCTTTAATCGATTTAAGTTTGATTTATGAATTTCAGTATAAGTCGGACGCTGATTTAGTAAAAACAATTAATGCATTGTTGCAAACAGGTATTTTTGAATATGTAGAACCTAAGTTTTTACCTAAGGTAGTTGCTTATAATCCAAACGATCCCCAACAAGCTAGTCAATGGTTTTTAGCCAAAGTTAAATTATTTGATGCATGGGGTGTTCAGCAAGGAGATACGAATGTTGTAATTGGAATTACAGATACTGGTACAGATACGGATCATCCCGATTTAGCTGCTAATATGAAGCATAACTATAACGATCCTATCAATGGAGTGGATGATGATAATGATGGATACCTTGACAATTTTACAGGGTGGGATGTAGGAGAAAATGATAATGACGCACAAGTTGGCACGTGTGGTTCATGTGATCATGGTAGTCATGTTGCAGGATGTGCTGATGCAGTTACTGATAACGGAGTAGGTGTTGCAGGTCCTGGTTTTAAATGTAAGTTCATGCCTGTGAAAATTGCGGATGCAAGTGGGTCATTAACTAAAGCTTATGAAGGTATTGCTTATGCTGCGGATAATGGTTGTCAGATTATCAACTGCTCTTGGGGTGGTGCTGGTGGTGGTTCATTCGGACAAAACATTATCGATTACGCAACGAACAATCAGAACTGCTTAGTAGTAGTTGCTGCAGGTAACAATAATTCAAGTTTAGAATTTTTCCCAGCTGCTTATCCTAATGCATTATGTGTTGCTGCAACAAACTCTAACGATTCGAAATCTAGTTTCTCTAACTACGGAACATATATCGATGTTTGTGCTCCCGGAAGTAATATCTTTTCAACTGTTGATAATAATTCATACACTAGTATGAGCGGTACTTCAATGGCATCACCAATTGCTGCTGGATGTGCTGCAATTATTAAATCGCAAAACCCTTCGTTCACAGGATTGCAAGTAGGTGAGCAGTTAAGAATCACTTGTGATAATATTTATGGTGTTGCTGCAAACAGCGGTTACCAAGGTAAATTAGGTACTGGTCGTATTAATCTATACAAAGGGTTAACAATAACAGGTCCTTCTGTTAGAGCAAACAATTTAGTAACGGTTGATAATAACGATAACGTTTTCATCGTGAATGATACATTACGTATTACAGGTGATTTTACAAATTACTTATCGCCAACTACTGCATTAACTGTTACACTTTCTACTACTTCAACATTTGTAACTATTCTTGATAACAGTACTACAGTTGGTTTATTAGGAACATTAGCTACAGTGAATAATACGACAGATCCATTTACTGTTAAGATTAACTCGAATGCTCCTCAAAATACACTGATTACTTTTACTCTAACATTTGTTGATGGTACTTATACCTCTACACAAACATTTACAAAAACGGTTAATGTGGATTATTTGAATATCACGATGAATGATATTTTTACAACTAACTCTAGTAAAGGAAGAATTTGCTATAACGGTACTGGTCAGACAGAAGGTTTAGGTTTCGATTATATGAATGGTGGTACTGTTTCTTATGAAACTGGTTTCATGTTAGGAACAGCAACAGGTGTTTCTGATAATGTTCGTGGTGCTGCGGGTGGTGCAACTGATGAAGACTTTGCTGCAACACAAACTATTCAACGTAATGATCCTTCACAATGGTCAGACTTTGATACATATGGTAAATTCAATGATGCGGTAGCTGCTACTCCTCATAATTTATTGATGAATTTTCGCACGCTTTCATGGACAAATGCACCTGATTCTAAATATCACATTTTCGAATATACTATCAAGAATAACGGTGCTGCCTTATCGAACTTATGGGCAGGTATTTTCTCAGACTGGGATATCCAAACATATGCGAATAATAAAGCGAATGAAGATGTAAGCTTGAAAATGGGATATGCTTATTGTACGGATACTAGTGGTTTATATGCAGGTATTAAATTGCTGACGCAAAACGCTGGATTCAATCACTATGCAGTTGATAATATTACTGGTGGTGCAGGTGGTGCTGATTTATCTGATGGATATGATGAGACAGAAAAGTTTACAACACTTTCTACTCCGCGTGCAACAGCAGGTGGTACAGGAACTGGTAATGATGTAATTGATGTTGTTTCTACTGGTCCATTTACTATTGCAACAGGCGATTCTGTAACAGTAGCATTCGCATTAATTTGTGGAAGTGAATTAGGCGATATTCAAGCTAGCGCTGCTGCTGCTCAAATTAAATATGATTTAGCAACTGCTGTTAATGAAAACAATGCATCAATCGTAACGATAAATGCTTATCCTAATCCTGCAACAAGCTCTACTGTTATTCCTTTCTACTTAAGAAAAATGAATACTGTTAAAATGGAAATTGTAGATATTGCTGGTCGTGTAATTAAAACAGAAAACATTAAGAATGTAAATCTTGGTGAAAATCAAATTACACTTGATTTATCAGGATATGCAACTGGGTTATATCATTTCCGCTTAATTGCAGGAGAAGAAGTAGCAATAGGAGCAATTCAAAAATTATAATTCTAAGACTGATTAGAGGCGCTGTGCGATTTTCGTGCAGCGCTTTTTATTTTTTACCTTTGATCAAAATTTTTAATATGGCACTTATTAAACCTGTGCATGGAATCATGCCTGAATTTGGAGAGAATTGTTACCTAGCAGAAAATGCAACTATTGTTGGGCAAGTGAAGATGGGCGATCAATGCAGCGTTTGGTTTAATGCTGTTGTTCGTGGCGATGTGAATTTTATTACTATAGGTAATAAAGTAAATATTCAAGATGGTGCTGTAATACATTGTACTTATCAGAAGGCAGAAACAATTATTGGTAATAATGTTTCTATCGGACATAATGCTTTAGTGCATGGATGTACGATTCACGATAACGTGTTGGTAGGGATGGGTGCTATTGTGATGGATCATTGCGTGGTGGAGTCGAATTCGATTATTGCTGCTGGATCTGTAGTATTAGAAAATACTCATATCGAATCAGGATGTATTTATGCGGGTGTCCCTGCCAAGAAAGTAAAGTCGATAGACCCCGAACAAGTACGTGTATTGATTGAAGGTATTGCCAATAATTACACGATGTATTCAGATTGGTTTAAAGAAGAATAAGATGGATTTATTTTCATCAGAAGATGCTAATTCACTTCCGTTGGATGGAGAACTTTTTTATTATCCATCCTTCTTTACAAAAGCGCAAAGCGATTTTTATTTTGATGCTTTGATGCAATCAATCCCATGGCAACACGATGAAGTGATGATGTTTGGTAAAAAGATTATTACTAAGCGAATGACGGCTTGGTATGGCGATGAAGGTTGCAGTTATACTTATTCAAAAATACTTCGGGTTCCGATTAGCTGGAGTGAAATCTTGCTTGAAATAAAAAGTCAAGTCGAAGAAAAAGCTAATACAAATTTTAATTCATGCTTGTTGAATCTTTATCATGATGGTAATGAAAGCATGGCTTACCACGCCGATGATGAGCCAATGTTAGAACAAAATGGTACCATTGCATCAGTAAGCTTTGGAGTTGAACGACGTTTTTTATTTCGTCATAACAATTTTCGGGAAAATAAAATTCCAGTTGTTGAAACGGTACTTTTGAATGGAAGTCTGCTATTGATGCAAGGAGAAATCCAATCTCATTGGAAGCATGCCTTGCCAGCATCAAAAAAAATAAAAACTCCGCGCATCAATCTTACTTTTCGTAAAATCGTTACCGTTAGTCGATAATTTCAGCCACGGTAAACGTACTTCCACCAACGAAGATTAAGTCGTTTGTTGAAGCGTCTTTAATTGCGTTTTGTAAGGCATCTTGAACACTGTTGTAAATATTGCCTTGTAGATTAAATTCGCTTGCTTTCTCTTGCAGAATTTGCGCATCTAATCCACGAGGAATATCAGCTTTGCAAAAATAGTACTGCGCGTTAATAGGGAATAAAGGAAGTACACTTGTAATATCTTTATCATCTACCATTCCTAAAACAATTCTAACATTCCCATTTGAATAGTTAGATATCAGCGGAAGTACTTGTTGTAGTCCATCTTTATTATGCGCTGTATCACACATCACAAGCGGATTTTCCTGTAGTTTATACCAGCGACCTTTAAATCCAGTGTTGCGCTTGATGTTTTGCATTCCAGCTTTAATATTCAAATCTGAAATTATAAAATCATGTTTGTTTAATTCATCGATACAAGCCAATACACCAGCTATGTTTTTTGTTTGATAAGGACCTGTTAAGTTACACTCAAAGTTGAGTTTCGATTCATTAGATTTGTTGCTAGCATCTACCATCATAGTGTCAGAAAAATCACTAGTTGATTGTGTACTTATTTCCCATACATCATTTGCGAAAATAATGGGTGCATTATATTCATTCGCTTTGTTTGTAAAAATAGTTGCAATATTATCTTGGTACTCACTGATGATAATGGGAGTATTTTGCTTGATGATGCCTGCTTTTTCTCCTGCTATCTTCGGAAGCGTATCACCTAACAAATTCATGTGATCATAGCCGATATTCGTAATGATACTTACAATAGGATGAATCACATTAGTGGAGTCTAATCTGCCTCCTAATCCTGTCTCAATAATATTAATATCCGTTTGCATGGCATCAAAATAAGCAAATGCCATAGCGGTTGTCATTTCAAAGAAAGAAGGTTGTATTTTATCGAAATCGCCTTTGTAATTCGTTACAAAATCAGCAATCCATTCTTCATTCGCCATTTCGCCATTTACACGAATTCTCTCTCGAAAATCTTTTAAATGTGGAGAAGTATAGAGTCCGGTTTTGAATCCTGCTTCCTGTAAAATACTGGCCAGTATATTCGACGTAGATCCCTTTCCGTTAGTCCCAGCAATATGAATACATTTTATTTTTTGATGTGGATTGTTTAGCAATTCCATCAAAGCATACGTATTATCGAGGTTTGCTTTATAAGCAGCTGGTCCGATGCGATGAAACATTGGAAGTGCTGATTGTAAATAGGCTATCGTTTCTGCGTAATTCATAATTGTCTTGCAAAGTAAAGCGAATACGACTAATATTTCGCTCTGATGCGTGAAAATTTATTAGATTTGAATTCCAAAACTCTTTCAATGAAAATCAATTTAATCAAGTCACTGAAGTTACTCGTGTTAGTAGTTCTTACTAGTGTTGCTAACGCTCAAATGCCGATATTTAAATATTCCACTTCTGATGAACAGGTTCCTATTAACTATCGGATTTATAAATCAGTTATCATGGATAGTTTAGGTAATTCGTTTTATACGGGTTCGTTTCAAGATAGCATCGATTTAGATCCGGGTGCGGGAGTTCAGTATGTTACTTCACATGGTGGAACAGATATCTTTTTATACTCATTGGATTCAAATGGAACCTATCGTTGGGGATTTTCCATTGGTGGTGCTCTTGGCGATTTTAGTATGAAAGTGCTACCTGAACGAAGTGGGACTGTTTTATTATTAGGATATCAAAATGGTCAGATCGATTTAGATCCCGATACTGGTGTTGCCAATACCCCCGCTACGGGAAAGGTGTTTGTTGCGCGTTATGATGCGAACGGACATTTTCTAGCTGGATTCGATTTACCGTTAATTACGAATCAATCGAGCGTTACGGATTATCCAGATATGGCCATCGATTACAATAACAATATTGTTGTAACTGGTTACGGACAAGGAGATGTTGATCCGGGTGCAGGAGTGTTTACTGTTGGTGGATCATTAAGTGCAGATATAATTTTAGCAAAGTACACACCTGCATTGCAGTTAGATTGGGCTTTCTCGTTAAATTCAACAAGAGGGATTTCGGAGGTCTCGCATCAGGTAGTGATTGATTCTTCAAATAATATTTACATCGCAGGATATTTTAGTACTTCTGATACTGTCGATTTTGATCCAGGTGTTGGTATCGCAAAATTGAATTGCTCTCCTTCGTATGATATTTTTTATGCAAAGTATAATTCATCAGGTGTATATCAATGGGCAAAAAATCTTACTACCGGTGTTTCTGTTTATGGTACGATGCCTATTCGTTTAACCATTATTCCTGGCGGAAGATTATTGATTTTTGGATTTGCTTATGCACAGATTGATTTAAATCCTGGTCCGTTTGCAAACTATTATCCCAGCGGACAATTCGTTGCGCAGTATATGCAGAACACAGGAAGTTTATATTCTGCGTATTCAGTTAATGTAGGTTTTGGAAATGTAATCACAGATTTAAACGTAGATAATACAGGTAAAATTTATATCACCGGTAGCTTCAGAGATTCTGTTGATTTCGATATGTTCGGAACAGGAGTTTATAAATTGTATGGAAATACAAGTCCTCATTCCTCTGAATTTATTGCTTCCTATAATTCAAATCTGCAATTTCGGTGGGCGCGTAATTTAACTACATCCACAGTAGGAACACCTGGAGGAATGATTGTCACGATTAATAAGCCTGGTTATATTTTATTTACTTCAAGAGTGCAAGGGACCAATGATATGAATCCTTCTGCTGCTGTTTGTATTGTAAGTGCTCCTTCTACTACCGTAGATGTTCAGGCATGCTGGACGGATGGAGTTATTCCTGCATTTACTGTAAAGCCAGGCGATGCTGATAATAGTGGCGTAGTTGATATGAGTGATTTATTACCGATTGGCATTTATTACAATGATTCCTCTTATGCTCGTGATACGATTTCTATTTTATGGAATGATCATGTTGCTTCTGCTTGGGATGCACCATTGCAATCAAACGGACAAAATCGTGCGCATGCTGATTGTGATGGAAATGGAATTATCAATGCCGATGATACATTAGCGATCAATCAGAATTTTGGTTTGCTAGGAGCTGTGAATCCTGATTGGACAGAACGTACTGCTACTGCAACAGAAGTTCATTTTATTCCGCAGCAAACAGCGTATTATGCTGGCGATACAGTAAAGATTCATGTTATGGCAGGAACGCTTGCTAATCCGTATTCGAATTTATTAGGTGCTGCGTATGCTCTTCCGGTATCCTCAAATTATATTCAATCGAATTCTATAAAATTCTTTTACAGCAATAGTGTTATAGGAGGAGTTTCCAATCTTAAACTTGACCGAGTTCTTTCGAATGCGATAACATCATCAATTATTAAAACCGATCACGTTGGTGTGAATGGTTACGGCGAAATAGGCGAGCTTCAATTTGTAGTTCCTTCGAACTATACCACTCCAACCATGGTCCCGCTTCAAGCAAGTTTATTAAAGTTGGTGGATGCAAATGGAAACAATCTATCGGTAACTCACGCAATTGATACTTTGTATTTGAATATGTCGGTAGGTATGGATGAATTGAATGAAGCACGTTGGAATGTTTATCCGAATCCGATGAGTGGAAACACGATTCATATCAGTGGTCCGATGCAATTTAGTGCTGCATTGTTGAGCGATATTTCAGGAAGAGTGCTGGCAGAATTTTCTGGTAATGGAAATTCAAGTTTGATAATTCCATCAACTCTTGATAAAGGAACTTATCTACTACAGTTAATTACAGCGAAAGGGATTGTTGTTAAGAAGCTGATTTTTTAAGGGCGGAAAATAGAGGTCTGATTAATCGATTAAAAGAGTGTCGAACTCGACACTTTTAAGTTATGATTGATAAAAGCAAGTTTGATTCGCTAAACGATTTCTTAAAAATTAAACGTTTGTAAATGCTTATAATTGGGTAGAAGAAAAAATTGCAATTATTTTTACCCCCGGGGGGACTTATTCATATGCCGTTTACAAGTACTTAATTAAGTCGTAACACTCTTCAAGACGTGTATTCATTAAATAAGAAATTTACATTAATTATTTCAAGAAATACCTAAACGTCATAGTTCCTTTCTGAACTTCTACGTCGCTAGGCGAGAACTTTACTTTCTCAGCGGCCTCTTTCGATTTCTTTACAAGGTTAGCACTTGTAGTTGTAGAGCCTCTGGCAGGACCATTAGCTGATACAACATTTCCGGTTTTGTCAACCGTGATATTTATTACTACGATACCTGTCTCTTGAGAATTATCGACCACCTTAGGTGTACTGCGGGTAGTCCTACCCGTTAGGTCATAACCAAATCCGTCGCCTTTGCCAGATCCACCTCCATTTCCACCACCATCACCACTGCCTGTACCTGTTCCATTGCCTGTTCCTTTTCCATCACCTAAACCACCGCCTTCGCCAGTGCCTTGTTGAGCACCACCATTGTTTCTTTTTCCACCTTTGAAAAGTGCATTCTGATTTACCTTTGGGACTTCAACTAAATCAACCTTAACTTTAGGTTGTTCCTTAATTTTTTCTTTCTTCTTTGGTTTATTCTTAGTTTTCTCTGGCTGATCAATACTTACTGTTTGCTCGTCATCATTCGTCATGATTTCTTCTTCGGGTTCAGGCTCGGGAGCAGGTGCAGGAGCAACATCAGAAATATCCAATGTTCCAAACTCTACGAAGCTACCACCACCGCCACCACCCGCAAGTCCCTCAGGAAAAGGAGGATCTGGCGTGGTTAAATTCAATAGTAACATTAGCAAAGCAATGATACCATGCAATCCTAATGTTAAGGCTATTGATTTTTTTTGATTTGCAGTCATTACTGATTAATCTTGGTAATATTTGTTGCTGCAACCATTTTGATTTTATTTTTGTTCCCTATGTCTAATAAAAAAACTACATCTTGCCATGGAACGGCTTTATCAACTTTTAATAGTGCAGTTGGGTCTATAATTCCTTTTACTGCTGCTACCACGGCGGATTCAACTTGTTCGCGAGGTACAACTTGATCGTTAATTCCAAATTGTAAGTCGGCAGACACACTTATTACTAATGGATGCTTTACACTCTGAATTCCTGTTTTTGAATTCGGAAGAAGCAGTTTCAATACTGATGGGGTTGCCATCGTGGAAGCGATAAGAAAGAATAACAATAAGAAGAACATAATATCATTTAACGAATGACTATATACTTCAGATGCTGTTTTTTGACGGCGACTTAATTTCATGAGTTTGCAGGTTCTTCTAATAAATCGATAAAGTCAACAGCATTAATCTCCATCTTATTAATTACACGATCAATTAATTGTACCAAGTAATGATATCCAGCGTAAGCAATCATACCCACTAATAATCCTGATCCAGATGAAATCATCTTCACATATAAACCACCAGAAATAGTATCAATCTCTAAACTGTTTTGCAATGAAATCTGATAGAAGATTTTAATTACTCCGAAGATTGTTCCTAAGAAACCAAACATAGGTGCAATACCTGCGATCGTCCCTAAAAATCCTAAGTTCTTTTCTAGTTTGAATATTTCAAGCTTTCCAGTGCTTTCGATTGCTGCTTCAATCTCGCGAACTGGTTTTCCTAAACGCATCAGCCCTTTTTCAATCATGCGTGCAGAAGGATTTCTTGTTGCACGGCATAAATTTCTTGCCGCTTCAATATTTCCAGAATTTACATGTTGTTTAATCTGGTTCATGAAGTTAACATCTAACTTGCTGGCCTTTGAAATCACGAGTAGTCGTTCAAAGAAAATATATACTGCTAGTATGCTAAGGATACCAATAGGAATTAAAATGGGACCTCCTTTCGAAGCCATTTCCCATAGCGAAATACTTTTTTCACCTGTTGTTCCAGTTGTGGCAGCAGCCGTTTCAGTTACTGCATTTGTAAGTTGAAGAAATAATGACATATTCGTTTTTGCTTTTTAGCGTAGATGGTAAAATTATCAGTATAGTTAGCAGAAATAGTATCGCTTAATACCTCTTTACTAACAATCTTGTGTTGATGATAACGAAACATTAGTTGTGTTTATTATTGATACTTCAATCAGGTAAGTACAAATTTGTATCATGAGAAAATACATAGTGCTGACAGCAATTTTATTACTGCAATTAAATTTTTCCAACGCGCAGACGTGTATTGGCACTACAGGACTAAAACATGGTCGTGGGTTTTTCAGTTATCTGAGTTATACAAATGATCATCAGATTATTGTTGGTGGTACTTATGCTACTGCAACACAGCCTTTCTTTGCTATGGATGGTGATACGTTGTACCCTAACCCCGGAGATATATTAACGGCATTTGCGGCTATTCTCGATACGAATTTTAATCTCATTAGAATGTTCAATGTTGTTGGATTTAATTATGCTGGTGGCCCATTTACACCGACACGTATTTGGGATATGGCAGTTGATGATAATAAAAACATTTACATTGTTGGAGGGTATGCGCAAGATACGCTTACAGCAGGCAATGATACGGTAGTTGGTGATGGTTATCTTGAATGTTTTGTTGCAGGAGTTGATTCAATGGGGAATCATATTTTTCTCAAAAGCTTTGGCTCATCATCGTGGTGGACAAGCTACGTGTATAGCGATCGTATAACTGCTGCTGCTTGCGATCATGATGGTAACTTATATCTTACAGGAACATTCGGTGGATCGTATTTTAAAGTTAACAGCGATAGTATTGCTAACCTAAGTTTTGTAGGAGTGAATGATAAGCCTCATATTTTTACTGTGTCGCTTACACCTACAGGACAAACACGCTGGCTCAAGGGTTGTGGCGTTCAGAACTATGATGATTTATCATTAGGAATTGCTGTAGATGATAACGGTAATGCATCCATCTGTGGAAGTACTGAAGCAAGTAATGCAAATTTTATTTTTGGAAATATTACTTATCTCTATAAAACATCTCCCAATGCATTTCAAGGATATGTTGCTAGTTATGATTCTGTCGGTAATGAACGTTGGTTTTTTCCTATTGATTCCTATACCGGTAGCGGAGATGTTAGCGGCTATGATGTGGCGATGGATGCAAACGGAAATACCTATACGATGGGATTCTTTGAAGGCTATGCCATTTTTAAAGGAGATACTGTTCGTCCACTTTACGGATATACGAGTAGTTACCTTTTGAAAATAAATCGAACAGGAGCAAAGCAGTTTGTAAAAACAGGACGTATTGATACTTTCTATCCTTTCCCTGGGAAAATTGATTTGAAAGATGATAAAGTATTTATTACAGGACAAACCTACACGAATCAATTATGGTTTGACCAGCTTGGATTATGTTGCAGTAATGATGTTTACTTTGCGATGTATGATACAAGTGGAGTATTGCAGTGGTTGAAGAGCGGGCAAACAGCTGGTTCATCTAATTTGTATTCATCATCAATTGCGATTGGATACAATGGTACTGCTTATGGTGCAGGACAAGCTAGTAATGGAAACGTGACTTTTATTCCGCAGACATTTAATGCCGCTTCAGCAGGAGAATATTATTTAACGAAATGGAGTTTGTTAAACAATGCAGGATTGTCCGTTTCGATTCAGAATAATACAGGAACAGATACTGTGAATTGTGGTGGGTTAGTGCAACTACAAGCGGTAGTGAGTCCGACTACACCAACACCTCAGTATTACTGGTATGCAGCTACCGATACATTTACATTTAGTTTCCCCGGAGCCAATCTTCCGGCATCTCCTAAGGTGAATACCTTGTACATTGCATCGGCTTATGTAAATGGGTGTGTTGCCTCGGATAGTATTGTTATTTACTCAACGCCACCTACTCTCGATTTAGGTTCCGATTTGAATATTTGTATAGGTGATACTGTTCAATTGAGTGCAACGCAATATGCGAATGCAAAGTATTTGTGGACACCAACTGGTGCAGGGTTTAGCAGCGATACCATTTACAATCCTACGATTGCTCCCGCTAACACAACCTATTATTATTGTAATTTGAATATCAACGATTGTCGTAATCGTGATTCACTATTTGTATTCGTTAATCCGTTACCGTTAGCCGACTTTACCTATACACCAGGATTTTTAACGATTGATGTTACTTCTATTTCAGATCCATCTGCGCAATACACCTGGGATTTTGGCGATGGCACCCCACAGCAAAACGGATTCACCGCACAGCATAGTTATGTGGCTACAGGTTCATACACTATCTGTTGTTACATGCAAACGCTATGTGGCACTGACAGTATTTGTAAAACGGTTAATATAACCAATGTGGGATTAGGAGAAAATGTAATTACAGATTTGTTAGTGATTAATCGAGTAGGGGAGTGGGAAATAAAATCTAACTCTGTAATTCAAAATTATTCTTTGATGAATGCTATAGGGCAGGTGACGTATTCTAATAGTAACTATTTCAGCAATATTGTTCTTAATAACGAGCAATTGCCGGATGGTATTTATCTACTGCAAATAAGGCTTGCTGATAAAATCAAAGTCATTAAGTTGAAGAAATAAAAAAAGTCGAGAGGTTCCTCGACTTTTTAATTAGATTATTTTTTTAATAAACAACTTCAATATCATCCATGCTTATCCAGCCATCGGTCGATTTATAAGACGAGTTATTAAAGAACTCGATATAGATAAAGTTGTTTTGAACTCTTATTGGATTACAACGATCGCCTTTAACGAGGTAGGCTTTGCGTTTTGAGCGACTATCTGCTCGAGAATGAAAATAGGTCTTTCCTGCTACAACAACGCATTCCGAAGCCCTTTCAAAATCCATTTGCCGTTTAGCATTTTCCACCGACTCCATTCTTTCCTTTTTCTCGTCTATTGCTTCTTCCTTATTTTGCAATTCACGTTCTTTTAATTCCAATTCTTTTTCTTGAAGCTCTAATTCTTTCTTTTTATTTTCTGCAGCTATTTCATCAGGAGATTTTTCGTTAGGATTGTTAGCTGGCGCATTACAAGAATTTAAAAACAATGCTGATACAAAAACTGCTATTAAATAAAGATGTTTGTTTGGTTTCATATAGTTATATGTTTGAAGTCCTAAAAATATAAATAAAAAGGCTAATAAGCGATACATATAATATTTTAGATTTTAATTGCTTTACTTTATCAAATAATTAATAATAAAAATAAACCCTATGAAAGCTCTAATTGTATTTCTAATTTCGGTTTTGGTTTTCAACAAATCAATAGCTCAAAATCTAAACAATCCATTAGATGGTGTTTGGATGGGGACGTATCAGTGTGCACAAGGGGAAACCGGTATTCGTTTAACTTTAACTGCTATTACAGATTCTACCTTCGATGGAATTTATGATTTTTTTCCGATTTGTTCAAATTATGCTAAAGATGTTGAAGTAGGGAAGTACTATGTAACTGGAAATAACGATAGATACCGCAATATTAAGATATTTGGTAGGCAATGGATTTGGAGACCATTAGACTGGTTTATGGTCGATTTAAGTGGAAAATTATTCGGTGATAAGATCGAAGGGAATATCGTTCAACAGTCGTGCGGAAATTTTAAAATTATTAAACAGGAGTAGTTCCAAAATATAAATGAATTTTGTTTTGAAACAAATACATTAAAAGAATTTCGCGTCACTAATTCGTCACTAAAAAGGATTGTAGCCCCATTTTGAAAATGCGAAAGCCAGTCTAACTTAAACAGGGTTACAGCTTCGCTGTGTTCCTAAATCCAATTAAATTAAATTACCGCATTAGATTAATGCAAATTAAAATCTAATTTAATAGTACTTTAAATTAATCATTATCAAGTAATTGTACATTAACATAGTTTAACCAATCAGTGTTTTCTTATGCTTTCCGTCTTGTCAATTTTAAATTCTCTTTATCTTTAAATTACTTTTAATCATATATCATTAATTGGTTTATTTTCGTTGCTTTAACTTTAATTATTATGTCAAATAATAAACATACCACCATTAGGTTTAACTCAGAAATGGTTCTTGCGATTATTATTTCTGCCTTTTGTTTTCTTTTATATGCGAATACAATTAATCATGGATATGTTTTAGATGATTTTTCAATCATAAGTGATAATACAGTAACAACTAAAGGCATAAGTGCAATTCCAGATATCTTCACTCATTTCTATCGTTATGGATATTATAATTCCGATGACGGAATTTACAGGCCACTTTCTGTTGTCATGTTCGCAATAGAATGGTCGATTTCACCCAACAACCCTGCACTGAGTCACTTTGTTAATGTTTTACTTTATGTATTAACCGGGTTTTTACTATTCAAAACATTACGTAAGTTACTCAATGAGTATGATGAAATTTATCCGTTTATAATAACGTTACTTTTTGTTGCTCACCCTGTTCATACCGAGGTAGTGGCAAATATAAAAAGTAGAGATGAACTATTGAGTTTTCTATTAGTCATTGCTTCTTTAAATTATTTGTTGGATTATATCGTTAATAAAAAAACAATTCAATTAATTCAATCTTCAATTTTCCTTTTTGGAGCTTTATTATCAAAGGAAACAGCTATAACTATGTTCGTTGTTTTTCCAATTGGAATTTACATGTTTACTGAAGCCGACAGAAAAACCATTTTGAAATCTACTGTTGGATTTGGTATTGTTATCCTTCTGTTTTTAGTAATACGATCTTCCATTTTGAACGCCGACAATTCAACTTATACAGTAACCTCTTTAGAAAATTTATTACTTGCTGCACCTGATAAATCCCATCAAATTTCGACAGCGATAAAAATTCTTGGAAGTTATTTGTATCTAACTTTTCTTCCTAACGACTTAATTTATGATAGATCATTTAATCAAATATCAATTGTTAGCTTAAATGATATTAGTTTTATTATTTCCTTATTAATATTTGTTTCCTTATTAATTTTTGGAATCACTGGAATTATAAAAAAAAATGCAATCGCATTTGGAATAATATTTTACTTAGCAACTTTAAGTTTATTTAGTAATTTGTTTTTTACAATTGGAGTAGCAATGGCAGATCGATTTTTATTTTTTGCTTCTTTTGGATTCTGCTTTAGTATCGGATTCTTAATACTTAAATTATTGAAGCATGTAAATAAGAAAGCTACTAACTATGAATCGTTATCTAATTTCTATTCTAGGAATCGGAAGGTAATTCAAATAACTGGATTGATCTGTCTTTTATATTCCATTAAAACTGTTTCAAGAAATGGAGATTGGAAGGATAATTTTCATTTATATTCTGCAGATATCTCGAAGCAAGAAAATAATTCAAGGGCACATTTGTTTTTAGGAAATGAGCTCATAAAAAATGTTGCATCATCAGAAAAAGATAAGTTTAAACGTGATCAAATTATTTTTCAAGGAATTGAAGAAGTTAAAAAGTCGCTTTCAATATATCCTAATAATCCCGATGCTTGGAATACAATAGGTGCAGGATACTTTCAAATTGATAGTGCCGATCAAGCCGCTTACTATTTCGAGAAAGCAATTAAAACAAACCCCGACGATTTAATGAACCTTGCAGGATTATATTTAGCAAAGCAAGAATTCAACAAAGCTATAGAACTCTTTGAAAAGGTTTTAGTAAAAAATCCTGATAATCTAGATGTCTTAGTTAATCTCGGGATCTGCTATGGCACTATTAAACAATATAGTAAAGCAGTTAGTTCCTTTAACAAGGCAGTAATATTAGCACCCGAAAATTCGCAACTTTATTATTATCTTTCTACTGCATATAAATTTAATGGAGATAGTATTAATTGCGAGAAATATTATCAAGAAGCCTTAAAGTTAGACCCGAATTTAAATCGACCTTAATTTATAATTAACTGGATTGTTTAGTTTTTTTTAACCTGAATTATGTGGAATAATTCTATTTTGAAAATTGAAAGTTTTTCTAACGTAACATCTAATAAGTTATAGGCTAAATATGATATATAGGTGGTGCATAAAACAAATTAAAGTGATAAATCCGTACTAGGCTTTTGCGTTTATCTGTGGGAGCAACAGGGTGACAGCTACGCTGTGAACCTGTCAACCCAAAGATGCAAAACAAAAAAGTCAACCCTTCGGGGTGTTTTTACATGTAGCTTTCTAATTTCTCAAGCAAGCTTGATAATTATTCGCTAAATGCAAAAAGCCACTCAAATGGAGTGGCTTTTTGCATTTCTGTGGGAGCACACGGGTTCGAACCGCGGACCCTCTGCTTGTAAGGCAGATGCTCTGAACCAGCTGAGCTATGCTCCCCTTCGTTGATAATAATCTTCAACGGGGTTGCAAATATAGAAAGTCAATCTAAATCTTCAAAATAAATTGATAAGAAGTTTTTAATATGTTAGAGCGTGTTTGTATTGGTAATTATAGGAACCTTAAGCACTTGAAAACTAGCTGTTTCGTGTAATTTAAGGATAGTATTCTATTTGAACTTGTATAACCTTATTTGGTTTTCCATCCTTATAAACTTGTTGTAAAATCCAATTGCCCTCTTTGTCGAGTATCTGATAGGCGTTTTTAATCTCCCAAATTTTGCTTCTGTCATTTGCAAATCCAGTGTTTTTTTCTAGTCTGCCTTTTTCATCATAGACGTTTACAGCCCGATAATCCAACGTGCTGTCGGCTAGATAAATCATTTCTTCAATCAATTGGTTTTTTTCATTGTATTTGTTGGTCGCCGTGAAATCGATTTCATTATTCCCCTTATATCCAGTAGTACCAATAAGATTGTTTTTTTCGTCGAATAGATTAATCTGTTTTATCGTAGAGTTAGTATTATGTTCCGTTGTGCTGATCTCTATTAAATTATTGTTTGTATCGTACTTGTAGGTTGAGGTGTAAAGTAGATTTCCTTCCTCATCTGTTTCCTTCGACTCAGTTTTTATTTTTTCATCGTTAAAAGAATTTTTTCTGATCGATTCCACTTCATCTTCTTCGTTGATGTAAGTATAACTAATCTCATTTCCATCTGTATTAAATTCACGTATACTCTTGTTGATTAACTTTCCTAAATGAGGCGCCACCTTTGTACTGTCATAAAAAAATGTACCCATCGTAATCGACTTGATTTTACCGTTCCAATGCTCTTTAATTAAATCACTTGAATCAGAATCTTTTTTGCAAGCAAACAGAAACGATAGGGCTATAAGAAAGTAAATCTTCTTCATTTTGTAGATTCTATATTTTAATTCAAATTTCGATTTCAAATTTAGTCAAATCCGTTGTTGTCGTTATTCTATATTTAGGATTCTTTGTCAATAATGATATAATAAAAAAAGGGCTGAATTTCTTCAGCCCTTTTTTTTTATCATAAGTGAAAATTATTTCACAGTTAACTTTTCGCTATAAGAGAAGTCGTTTCCTTCAACTTTAACAAGGTATAAACCTGCAGCAAATGTAGAAACATCAACTGTAGTGTTCATTTCATTTAATAAAGCATTGTAGATTTCATTTCCTGTTACATCAAAAATACGAACTGTTGAATTGTCATATTTCTTAACCTGAATAGCGATTAAATTCTCAGCTGGATTAGGGAATACTTTTACTCCACCAACATTTGTTGCTTCGTTGATGCCAGTTGCAGAGCTTACTGTAACTAAGTCAACACGGATAGAACTTGATCCAGCAGCACTGAATGCATGCCATCCAATGTAGTAGTTTCCATTTGTAGGAACTGTGAAAGTATTACTTGATAAATGGTAAATAGAATCTATAACTTCAGAAGCAATTGCCTGAGTTGAAGTTGCCACATCTTGTGAAGTTGCTAAGAAAACTTCTAAATCACATGGAGCTTGTAAGTCAAATTGACGGTACCAGTAATCTAATTGGTAAGTAGAACCAGCAGACATATTGAAACATCCTGACCACATCCAATCGTCGTCAGCAGATCCGCTACCAGCTTTACGGATAGCTTGAGTTCCTGAATATGCTAAACTTGCAACTGGAGCCCAAGATACTCCATCGCCATTTGCATCATAAACTGCCCATGCTGATAAATCATCAGCAGGTTCGAAATCCATAACATAAGCAGTTGATAAATTCACTGGAGTGAAGTTGTCTACTGTTACAGATAATGAGTTGTTAGCGGTATTTGCATCGCCAGGCATAGTTGCAGAGCAATTAACTGAAGAACTAGCACCTGTTGATAGGTTTGCTGTAGCTGTAAATGTATAGTCAGCGCTACTGTTTGGAGCAATAGGGCCTGGAGCAACTTCATTTACTGCAGCCCCACCGTTTACTGAGAAAGAAACAGGGATGTTAGAGATTGAAGATCCTCCGTAGTTATTAATTGTAATTGTTACAGGAGTTGTAGATGATAATAAACATCCTGAAGATAAAGTAGACGCTGTAACACCAGCATCCACTGCAGCTGGTTCAAATAATGTTACATCATCAATCATCCAAGAATAACCACATCCTGGTGCTCCAGCTGGTCCAACAAAAGTTGAAGGACTGTAGAATTCAAATCGAATCCATACAGTAGCTTGGTTAGCTGCAACCGAAGAAATATTAATATTAACAAGGTCTGGATTTACGTTAGCAGTTCCCCCAGGGCAAAATTCATTATTTAAAACTGTAGTATTTAAAGGAAACCCAGTCCAATTAATATTGTCAGTGCTCACAAAAACTATTGTGCTATCATCATATCGACGGTAGTATTGCTCAAATGAAATAATTACTGCTGAATTACCACTACAGTTAATAGAATTTACAGTAGTCAAGTCAGCTATTTGATCACCTGAACATAAAAGGTCTGAATCGAATAATGCAAAACCATTCGTTGCAGTCGTTGATAAAATTCCAGGAATAGCATACAATCCAGAAGGTACACCTGTGCCAATTACCCAATCATCGGTATTCCCAACTTGATTGGAAATATCCCAATTGTTTGGGTCAGAGAAGTCATCCGTCCAAATTGTAGCAAGTGATTTTGGCGTAATACCTTTTTGCGAGCTTACAGTCGGAGCGTAGTGGTTTTTCCCTTTACCATTTGCCAAACGAGCATCTTGCGAAAACCCTAGTTGAAATGTCGTAATTAAGGAAAGTAAAATAAGTAAGTGTTTTTTCATATTGTTTTTATTAGGTTTATTTTAACTACGAAGTTAATTAAAAACTCTGATTGAAAGATGATTTCAGGATATTTTATCAAAAATTGATTGTTGATTATTTAGACATTGATGATTTCAGTGATAATTACCAATAGGTTATAGTTTGAGTTAAAGTGCTTTTGAGTTGCGTATAGCTAGCTGAATAAGGGAAATTTACTTTTGAATGGGAGCTGTTTTTATTGATTTGTACAAAAACAATATATATTTGCCTAAACTTTTCTTTGGCTATGTTTCATTTTACTGAGCATTTTGTTAAAAAATCAATTCAAAACGGATTTGCTTTATTGTTCATTTCTGCTGTTTTGATGTATTTGAGTAGTGATGAGTTTGTGCACTATGTGTATATTCCAGCGTTTCTGATAGCAGGGGGCTGTTGGATTTACTTTGGATTCAAATTTAAAAAGCTATTGGATTCCGTTGATGAACCAACAAATCATGAATTCGAAACAACTAAAGTCAGGATTTTTAAGTTAGTTGATTCATTACTTTCTGTTACTTTAACTCTTTCTATGATTTTGTCAATGGGATTTCCAGCCGGTAATGCTATTTACTTTTTATTGTCCGTGATTTCGGTCTTGTTTATCATCAGAATCTATCAGATTGTAATTATTTCAAACTATCTAAAGCAAGAAGTTCGAAACTAATTCCACAAAGTTTAGCATCCTTCCGTTTTTTTTGTATTTTCAGCAACCAAATCACAAAAAAAATGGAAATCAAAAAACAAAATTCAAGTAACTCTTTCTTAATCCTTATATCGGTATTCTTTTTTTGGGGATTCGTGGCAGCCAGTAATGATATTTTAATTCCTGTATTTAAGGAGAAGCTCAATTTGGAGCAGTGGCAAAGTCAAATGATTTCTTTCGCATTTTATGTGGCCTATACCGTGGGTTCTCTCATTTACTATTTCATTTCTAAAGCTACTGGTGGTGATTTACTTAACCGTCTTGGTTATAAAAACGGAATTGCTCTTGGATTAACAATTTCTGCATTAGGGTCTCTTCTTTTTTATCCTGCAGCGGAACAAGCTTCTTTCGGATTGATGATTACAGGTTTATTCATCGTTGCGTTAGGCTTCTCATTGCAACAAACTGCCGCTAATCCACTTGCTATTACTATCGGTGATCCTAAAAAAGGAGCCCAGCGTTTAAGTCTTGCAGGCGGTATCAATAATGTTGGAACTACCATCGGGCCAATCATCGTTTCTTTTGCCATTTTCGGAGCTATTAGCGAAGGTGCTAAACTTGATTCGTTAGCTGCAGTGAAAGTTCCTTACCTCATTCTAGGAGCCGCATTTTTAGTCGTAGCTGTTCTATTTAAATTTTCAAGCCTTCCGAATCAAATTCATTACGATGATGTAAAGGAAGATGCCGTAGAAGATAAAAATTCGAAGTCGGTTTTATCTTACCCTCAATTGTGGATGGGAATGATTGCTATCTTTTTATATGTGGGTGTTGAAGTTTCTACCGCATCAAATCTTCCAGAGTACATGCGTGTGTATTTAAAAACTTCTACCAATGAAGTAGCTCCTTATGTTTCTCTCTTCTGGGCTAGTTTAATGATTGGTCGTTGGACAGGTGCCGTAGGTGCAATGGATGTTAAGTCAGGATTGAAAAATATTTTGAAGTGGTTATTGCCGTATGCAGCATTTGGAATTTTCTTACTAGTAAATACAATTGCAAAGCATGATATAACAATATTCTTTGCTTATGCTGGAGTAATTGTTATTTTAATTCTTGCAGATTATATAAGTAAAGGAAATCCTGCAAAGCAGTTATTAATATTTTCAACTTTCGGAATTATCGCCTTAATAACAGGTATGTTGACTTCCGGAATGACCAGCGTTTATGCTTTTATATCTGTTGGATTATTCTGTTCTACTTTATGGCCTTGCATCTTTACATTAGCTATTGCAGGTTTAGGAAAGAAAACAAACGAAGGCTCAGGATTTTTAATTATGATGATTATGGGTGGAGGATTCGTAAGTCTTTTACAAGGATATTTAGCAGGAGAACATTTATTAGGAATACGCTATAGCTACGTCGTGGGTGTTGCTTGTTTCTTATACCTTGCTTATTATGGTTGGAAAGCAAAATCAATCCTTGCTGCTCAAGGTATCGACTACGATCAAAAATCTACTTCGGCTCACTAATCTGATTTTATAAATCTTATGTTTCAAAAGTTTAAACTTGCGCTTGTTGTTCTAATCTTAAGCGTGAGCCATGCCTCTTATTCTCAAATAGAATTACCACTTATACCAAAACCAGATACAATTATTTTGGGTAATGGAAATTTTAGCTTTTCTAATGATATCAAAATTGTTGCATCAAAAACGAATTATGCTGTTGCACAACAATGGTTATCTGAAAGTGCTAACATGAATTTTGCTCGAGCTTCACAGGCATCAAAAAAAGTGAAGAATATTATTTTAAAAGTAGATAAGCATAATACTTCTGAAGGGTATACCCTTACCGTTACATCTGAAAAAATCGAGTTGCTCGCAGGTAAAAAAGGATTGATTCGTGGATTAGCAACAGTCACTCAACTTGCTTGGTATGCTTCTGAGCATAATAATCAGATTCCTTGTTTAACAATTAACGATAATCCTCATTTTGGATATCGTGGAGTACATCTCGATGTGTCACGACATTTCTTTGATGTAACGTTCATCAAAAAATATATCGACTTAATCGCGCTTTATAAAATGAATACTTTTCATTGGCATTTAGTCGATGATCAAGGTTGGAGAATTGAAATTAAAAAATATCCGAAGCTCACGTCCGTTGGTGCTAATCGCGCCGGTAGTATGATAGGCCCTTATCGTGATCATAAAATCGATTCAATTCCGTATGGTGGTTTTTACACGCAAAAAGAAATTAAAGAGGTAATAAAATATGCCACTGCTCGTGGTATTACTATTATTCCTGAAATTGAAATGCCAGGACATTCAATGGCAGCACTGGCTGCTTATCCGGAGTTCTCATGTAAAGGTGGTACATTTCAGGTGTCAACCGGTTGGGGCGGATTTGATGATGTGTTTTGTTCTAAAGAATCAACTTTTAAATTCATCGATGATGTATTGGATGAAGTAGCTCATCTTTTTCCATCTGAATATATTCATATTGGTGGCGATGAATGTCCTAAATCACGCTGGAAAGAATGTCCGGTTTGCCAGGAGACAAAAAAGAAAAATAATCTGAAAGATGAATTTGAATTGCAGAGCTATTTTATTCAGCGTGTAGAAAAGATTCTTGAATCGAAAGGAAAAAAATTAATTGGTTGGGATGAAATTCTTGAAGGCGGACTTGCGCAAAATGCAACAGTTATGAGCTGGCAAGGAATAGAAGGAGGTATTGCAGCAGCAACATCAAATCATTATGCAATTATGACTCCTGGTTCTCATTGTTATTTTGATCACTATCAAGGAGAGAAGAATTTAGAACCATTGGCTATTGGAGGATATACCCCACTTGAAAAAGTGTATGCATATCAACCAATACCAGACACCTTGAAAGGTGACCAACGAAAATATATTTTAGGCGCACAAGCAAATCTGTGGACAGAATATATGTATGACACGAAACAAGTAGAGTATATGTTGTTCCCTCGATTAGAAGCATTGAGTGAAGTACTTTGGTCTGATTCGTTAACTCGTAATTATCCGCGCTTCGAAAAAAATGTTATCCAACATCAGTCGCTTTTAAAAAAATGGAATGTCAATTTTGCAAAAAGTTATTTACGTCCAGCAGTAACAATTAATGCATCTGATATAATTGGAGAATTAACAATTAGCGTTACACCAAAAGAAAATCAGAAAATCGATTTATCCTGGAATGATGGAGAGTTCGAATCTTACACTGATCCGATTTCAGTAGATGAATCTGGTGTTTTAAAAATCAGAAGCGTATTAAATACAGACACAGTTACTTTAGTAAAGAGTTTAACTATCGCGCCTTCATCAGGTGCTAACGTTACCGTATTAACGCCAACTAAAGGCAACTATGCAAATCCTCCAGCTACATTAACTGATGGTATTGTTGGTGAATTCCCTTGGACAACCAAGCATTGGTTAGGATGGCTTGGCAAGGACGCTGTTTTATCTCTTGATATGAAAGATACATTTGCTATCGATAGTGTAAAAGTATTTTATCTTAACGATCGAGGAAGTTGGATTCATCCTCCTGCTTCAATGATTATACAAAACGATAGTCTTAATACAGTTCAAGTTGTAAAAAATGAAAATGCAATTTGTTCAATCGTATACACCAAGCCTTTTATTTCAAGTAAAGTTGATATCACAGTTAAGTCAATTGGTAAAGTGCCCGAAGGAAATCCTGGTGCAGGATCTAACAGCTGGTTATTTATTAGCGAAGTGATGGTATATGGACATACAAAAAATGAGAGGTAATAAGGTTGCGCTTTTGAGTTTATTCTTTTTGTTCGGTTGCTTTTCTTCAGTTGCACAACAAATTTCAAAAAGAGTAATTAGTAATTGGACATTTAGTATCAGTGGCGAGAAGAACAAATACAATGCAACTGTTCCTGGCGATGTTCAAAGTGATTTAATCAAAGAGAAGAAAATCTCCGATCCTTATTATGACAATATCGATAGTGCATTAACAAAGCTTGAAAAATCTACCATCATTTACCAATGTAATTTTACTTGTGCAGATGTTGAGCTGAATAAAAATGCAGTTATTCGTTTTAACGGATTAGATACCTACGCGCAGGTTTTTTTGAATGATTCTCTTTTGTTTTTTAATGATAATATGTTTTTAAAACAGGATGTTCCCGTTAGTCGCTTTCTTCAAAAAAATAATCATCTTGAAATTCGTTTTTTGCCAATCGATTCTATTGAGCAGTCAAAAATTAAATCACTGAGCTATCAATTGCCCGAAGGTAATCGCGTACATACACGCAAAGCGCAGTATCAATATGGTTGGGACTTTGCACCGAAAATTAAAACCATAGGTATCTGGAAGCCGGTAGAGTTATTCTTTTTTAAAAATGTCTTTCTTCAAAACTTATCGGTGAGTAATAGACCTATCAATAGTAGTGATTACGAGACAACAATGTTGGTCGATTTCTATTCTGAAAAAGATACTGTCATTCAATGTACCTATTATCTTTCTCGATTTCAAAAACCTGAAATTATGCAGGATGTTATTATACCTGTTTATTTTGACTTAATTCAACGAGATACAACAATAAAATTATTTAAAGGAAATAATACGATTAAAATAAATAGTATTGTTAAAAATGCAGATTTATGGAGCATGGGAAAGGATGCAGATAAGCATTATTATTTTGTAGCTCTTGATTTCAAAGGACAAAAATTATCAAAAAGATTTTCCTTCAGAGATATAAGATTAGATCAATCAAAAGATGCAAATGGTTCTTCGTTTAAGTTTATTGTGAACGGTAAGCCGATGTTTATGAAAGGAGTTAATATTGTTCCTGCAGGAATGTTCCCTACTTCAACACCTGATTCAGTTTATATCAATCTCGTAAAAATGGCGCATGATGCAAATATGAATATGATTCGTGTATGGGGTGGAGGATATTATTTGCCAGAAGCATTTTACGATTATTGTGATGAGTATGGAATTTTAGTATGGCAGGATTTTATGTTTGCTTGTGCGATGTATCCTGGCGATAACAATTTTCTTTCATCAGTAAAAGCAGAAGTCGCGCAAGAAGTAAAACGTTTAAGTTGTCATCCTTCTATTGCTTTGTTTTGTGGCAACAACGAAATTTCAGAGGGCTGGAATAACTGGGGCTGGCAAAAGCAATTAAATTATTCATCGCAAGATTCTGCAAAAGTGCAAGCTGATTATATCAATTTGTTTGAAAAGTTAATTCCATCTATCATCGATTCAATTGCGCCACAAACAATCTACTGGCCTTCCTCTCCTAAGAATGGTTGGGGAAGAAAGTTAAGTTTAACCGAAGGTGATTGTCATTATTGGGGTGTATGGTGGGGATTCGAACCATTTGCAAATTACCATAATCGTATTCCTCGTTTTATGAGTGAATATGGCTTTCAAGGCTATCCATCTAATCTGCTTTTAATGAAATATGCAGGTTCAATTGATTCTTCGGATATTCATGTCCGTTATCATCAAAAGCATCCCCGCGGATTTGAAACGATTGCTACCTATTTAAGTCGCGATTACCCTGCTGTTAAAACCGATTCTTCCTTTGCCTATCTATCGCAGCTGATGCAGGCAGAAGAGATTTCTCGCACTGCACTGATTCATCGTACTAGTTATCCGTATTGTTCAGGAACATTGTTCTGGCAATTAAACGATGCATGGCCCTCTATCTCTTGGAGCAGCATCGATTTTTCTATGCAACCTAAAATGCTTTATTCGTCGATTGCAAAAGCATATGAGGATATTGTTATGTTCGTCGATACAAATAATCGTCAATGGGATTTGAAAATTTACAATGGAAGTTCATCTGTAGTAAAAGCGAAGCTTCAAGTTATTCAAGCAACAACAAATACGATTGATGCGCCTTGGAATTACGAACAAAATCCAATTACTCTTTATCCTGATTCTGTTCAGAAATATGGAATTCTGCAAATGGTCTCTGATAAAAACAGAAATGTCATTTATCAGCTTCGCCTTACTTCAGAAGATGGAAAACTCATCACATCTTGCTGGCATTTTAATGGCATGCCAAAAGACTTACCATTGATTAATCCAGGTATTAATGTATCCCGAATAAATGAAAAGGAAATTGAAATTACCAATGATAAATTTGTTTACGGACTTCGTATTACTGATAAAAATGGAATTCTTTCTTCCAGTTTAAATGGTGTTTATCTTTTACCTAAAACAAAATTGGTAGTTCCTTATTCAGGAGATGTTAAAGGACTAATCTTTGAATCGCTTAATACAGTTAAGTAGTATTTTGTTGGGATAGTTGATTTCATTTCTTATTTTCGGAGGGATGAAAAATTTAATTTGTGCGCTGTTTATTCTTGCATCTTACAATTCATATTCGCAAGACTTTAGCAATTACGTAAATCCTATGATTGGTACGGGAGGCGTAGGACATACTTATCCTGGTGCCACTGTCCCTTACGGAATGGTGCAGGTTAGTCCTGATACTCGTAATGAATCAAGCTGGGAAGGCTGTGGTGGTTACTGGTATAACGACTCGCTGATTTACGGATTCTCTCATACTCATTTGAGTGGTACGGGCTGTAGCGATTATGGTGATGTTTTATTGATGCCTGGTACAGACAAAATTTCATTTAATCCATTAGACTATGGTTCTCCTTTTAAACATGCAACAGAGAAGTCATCGCCAGGTTATTATTCAGTGCTATTGACAGATAACAAGATAAAATGTGAAATGACCGCATCCACGCGCGTAGGTGTGCAAAAATATACTTACCCTCCAATCTTTACGCCTTCAGTTTTGCTCGACTTAATGCATCGTGATAAAGTTCTTGGTTCTTCTATTAAAATTGTGAATGATCATACTGTCGAAGGTTATCGTCATAGCGAAGCATGGGCAAAAGATCAGTATGTTTATTTTTCAATGGAATTTTCGCAGCCATTTACAGAAATAAAAATGATGGGAAGAACAAATCCATTAAAGGTGGGTGATAGCATCGTAAGTGATTCAATTCGTATCGCATTTGTATTTAAAAAATCTACCAATAATATTGTTGAAGTCCGAACAGGAATTTCTTCTGTTTCTACTGCAGGAGCTCGAAATAATCGTAATACTGAAATTGGCAAAAAAACTTTTATACAAATTCAATCAGATGCTCGCGCTTATTGGAATAAGGAACTAGGAAGAATTGCTGTTTATGATGAATCGCAGCGCAATCTAACTAATTTTTACACATCTCTTTATCATATGATGATTGTTCCGAATGTCTATTCTGATATTGATGGAAAGTATCGCGGTAGAGATAATAAGATTCATACCGCCAATGGCTATACGCAGTATTCAGTTTTTAGTTTGTGGGATACTTTCCGTGCAGCACATCCTATGTATGCTTTGATTGATAAGCAACGCTCCTTAGATTTTATCAAAACATTTTTGGCACAGTATGAGCAAGGTGGAAGATTGCCAGTATGGGAGCTTGGCGCGAATGAAACGGATTGTATGATTGGTTATCATTCAGTATCCGTAATTGCAGATGCGCTAGCAAAAGATATAACAGGATTTAATGTTCCCTTGGCATTTGAAGCGGCAAAGAAAAGCGCTAACTGGAATCATTTAGGACTGCCTGCATTTAATGCTAATAATTATTTGCAGATTGACGATGAATCAGAATCTGTTTCTAAAACATTAGAGTATTCCTACGATGCTTGGTGTGTTGCGCAAATAGCAAAATACTTAAGTAAAACGGATGATGCATTGTACTATAATCGGCTTGCTTCTTCTTATCGTAATTTGTATGATCATTCAACTGGATTTATGCGCCCTCGTAGGAATGGTAATTGGCTTTCTCCTTTCGATCCTTTAGAAGTTAATAATCATTTCACCGAAGCAAATAGTTATCAGTATTCATTCTTCGTTCCTCAAGATATTCCAGGAATGATAGATATGATGGGAGGGGCTAATAAGTTTGATAATAAGTTGGATGGTTTGTTTAATGCACCAACGTCTACTACCGGACGACAGCAAGCGGATATCACTGGTTTAATCGGACAATATGCGCATGGGAACGAGCCGAGCCATCACATGGCTTATTTGTATGATTATATTGGTAAACCTTGGAAGACTCAGGAAATAGTTCATCGCGTAGTGGATAGTTTGTATAATACTACTTATGATGGATTGCCTGGTAATGAAGACTGCGGGCAGATGTCAGCATGGTATGTCTGGAGTGCAATTGGTTTGTATCCTGTTACTCCCGGAAGCACGCAATATGCAATCGGAACTCCTTTGTTCAATCATGTTGTAATCAATCTTGAAAATGGAAGTAAAATCGATATTACAGCTAATAAGCAATCACCTAAATCTTTTTATATTGAAACACTTCGTTATAACGGTGCTGTATATGATAACAATTTGCTTTCTTATGATCGCTTAAGAGATGGTTGCTATTTAGACGCTGTATTAAAAGATTATCCAAATAAAGGTCGCGGACTTAATCCTGAATTAAGTGGTCGTTTGCTGTCTTATGGATTTATTAATGCTCCATTTATCAGTACGAACAAAAGAAATTTTTCAGATAGTTTGTTGGTTGCAATATCAAATCCTGATTCGTTATCAATGCGCTTTTGGATAAACAATGACTCAGCGCACATAATTGAATATACTAAACCCTTTTATATTTACAATACTTCATCAGTAACTGCTATATCTTATAATGGAAATTTTAAAAGTGGCAGAGCAACTGGTTTCTTTAATAAACTACCTCATCCCAATTGGCAGGTAAAATTAATCAGCACTCCTGGCCGCCAGTATGCTGCTGAAGGCCCCCAAAGTTTAATTGATGGAATAAATGGAAGTGTTGAATGGAGAAAAGGCGATTGGCATGGCTATCAAGATCAAAATATGGAAGTAGTATTTACATTCGAAAAAGACGAAACAATTGGTCGTGTAATGCCTGGCTTCTTGCAGGATACACGCGCATGGATTTTAATGCCAACAAAACTTGAAGTATCATTATCGAATGACGGCACTACATGGTCGTTAGTTGGTCAATTGGATGTAAAAGTTGATCCGAAAGATTATACTCCGCAGATTGCACATCCTCAGTTAAAATTTACTCCGCAAAAGGCAAAGTATATGAAAGTAAAGGCTTATAACTTCGGAAAATTACCTTCGTGGCATTTAGGTGTAGATGGCGAAGCTTATATTTTCTGTGATGAAATAACAGTATCTGAAAAATAAAATTATGCAAAGAAGACAATTTTTACTCAAATCAATTTTAGCGTCAGGTGGATTAATGCTGTTTAGAAAAGCAGCAATTGGTAAAACCAAATCAACTGATAATTTACGAGCAGGGTTTCCATTAGTGATTTCGACCTGGGCTCCTAATATAAAGGCGAATTCAGCAGCTTGGGAAGTGCTTTCAAAAGGTGGTAAAGCCTTAGATGCTGTAGAAGCAGGTGTGCGCGTCCCTGAAGCAGATCCTGATGATACAAGTGTAGGGTACGGTGGTCTGCCCGATCGTGATGGTAATGTTACGCTTGATGCTTGCATTATGGATGAAAAGGGTAACTGCGGTTCCGTTATGTTCCTTCAAAATATTATGCATCCAATTTCAGTTGCTCGTATGGTAATGGAAAAAACTCCACATGTTATTTTAGTTGGTGATGGTGCATTACAATTTGCATTGCAGAACGGATTTAAACAAGAAAATTTATTAACGCCTAAGAGCGAGCAAATCTGGAAGGAATGGTTAAAAAAGCATAATTATAATCCGATGGATACCATCAAGTATATACGTGATCAGAAAGAGGAGAAAGGTAAAGGTGGTCAAGGTAATCATGATACGATAGGGATGATTGCTATGGACTCCAACGGTGATTTTAGTGGAGCTTGTACAACTAGCGGGATGGCGTTTAAATTACATGGTCGTGTAGGTGATTCACCTGTAATAGGTGCTGGCTTGTTTGTCGATAATGAAGTGGGTGCAGCAACTTCAACAGGAGTAGGTGAGGAAGTGATTCGTATTTGTGGTTCACATACTATCGTGGAAGCAATGCGCTATGGTAAGTCGCCATTAGAAGCATGTAAAATTGGAGTAGAGCGTATGTATAAACTGCGAAAAGATAAAATTGCTGATATGCAAATTGGATTTCTAGCTGTAAATAAAAAAGGAGAAATCGGTGCTTTTGCGCTACGAAAAGGTTTTACCTATACTTATAAACTTGCCAATGGGGTTGATGTTATTAAAGAAGCTGATTGCTTGCTAAAAGATTAAGATGATTTTTGAATTAGCTGTCTTTCATCCGGACTCAGTTGCAATCGCGCAAGCATCCAAGGTGTCGCGCATTGAGCTTTGTGATAATTATTCAGTGGGTGGTATTACTCCGTCAATTGATAATTTTATTGCAACACGTAAAATATTTGAAGGACCTATCATGGTTATGATACGCCCTAGGGCAGGAGATTTTATTTATGATGATGAGCTACTTAATCAGATGGTTGATGAGATTAAAGCATTTGATAATAGGGGAGCCGATGGATTTGTATTTGGATGTTTGAATGCTGATAAAAGCGTTAATGCCTCGCAGTTAGAAAAGCTTGTAAATGCTGCTAATGGAAAACCAACAACTTTTAATCGTGCAATTGATGAGGTGGTAGATTACGAAGCAGGATTACAAACGTTGATTAATTGTGGCGTAAGTAATGTGTTAACAACAGCGGGAGCATCAAGTGCCTTGCAAGGAAAACTAACGATTGAATCAATGATTAATCGATTTGGAACTCAATTAAATTTTATTGCAGGTGGTGGAGTTAGAAGTAACAATGTGTCGGAGTTGTTATTGAACTCAAACATTACGCAAATACACAGTGCTGCAATTATAAACAGTCCAGATTTTATTGCAGATAAAAACGAAGTGATTGCAATTATTGAAAAAATAAAAAACTAAAATTTATATTTCATCGACAAGTTTATTACTCTTCCTTCAGTTGGTCCCCATAATTGAGTATAAATAGGAGGTCCATTTTCGATTTTTACCACCAATGGCTCGTATTTCGATTGTTTGAAATCAAGAATGTTTTCACAATTTAACACGATGCTTAATCGGTTTATTTTTCGTTCTATCATGGCTGCAGTAAACCAGTAATCTGGAACGTTTTGGTAGTTTTCATTTACTTGATTTGCATTATAAGCAGCTTCAATTCCCATTCGCCATTTATTCTCTATTTCATAAGCTAGAGTAATTGCAAATTTATCATTCGGGTTAAATGGCAACTTGTAGTTTTTATTTTGAATTTCATGATAAGCCCTCGTATGATTATAGCCTAAATATAATTCCCAATCTTCAAGGCTAAGTCGGATATAAGTATCTGTACCAATACTTTTCACCTTTCCGGTTTCATTAGTTATAAAAACATCTCCAATATAATTTTTATGTACAATTGCAGGGTTAGAAATGTCTGTATAATAAAATGCTTGATTAATATCTAGATGAACTTTGTTCCCAATTAATACAGAGTAATTAATATCTGTATTGTAACCATTTGATTTTTCTATTTGCAATTCATTGGCTGATGCTTGATAAGATTTGAATTCAGTTACTTCTAACTCATTTAATACAGCGGGCTTTCTATATCCACTTGCATAACGAATGCGAATAGATAAATCATTGTTGGGTTTAATAAAAAATCCTAGAGAGGGAAGATGTATGGAGTTCTTATTTGCATAATCAAATCGATAGCCCAAATCAAGTATAACTTTTTCAGATAGTTTATAGTCGTCTTGTAAAAATACTCCAATGGTATTTCTGTTAAAATCACCAAATGGTATACTGTCGTTTTGAGCATGAGAGAAGTTGCTTGTAATAATATTTATTCCTGCAACAGCCGTATGTTTTCCTTTTATAGAGACTATATTTATTTCTTGATATGAGTTTGTTTCTTTACCATTAAAAATCATATCTGGATTGGAATAATCACGTTTGTAAAAAGAAACTGCACTTCTGTAATGCAAAGAAGAAGCTTCGTTTAATTTATATTCGGCAGTAAGGTCTCCTGAGTTTCTAACATATTTTTCTATAACATGATAGTTGTTGGTAGCTGTTATTCCATTTGTAAGTGCATTTATCAATCCTGATTCACGGTTATCATAATTTAAATTATAACCTAAATTAACTTTTAAATTATTGTTTTCGTAAAACAGTCGCGGATGAACAATATAGTTTCTGTCCTTAGGCACTTCTAAATACCCATCTTTATCAATATCATTAGCCTCTTTTACATTACCTCCCAAGAATAAGGTATAACCAAATTTATTTTTTTTCTGTCCTGCAAAAAAGTTTAGATTGTTCTCATTTAATGTAGTATGGTTACCCACAATTGTTCCTTTAAGAGAATCGGTTGGTGTTTTTGAAATGAAATTAATTACACCACCAATTGCACTTTCACCATATAAAGTGGATCCGCATCCTTTTATTATTTCTACTTGTTGTAAGTCGAGGGGGGGAATACTTAAAACACCTAATGATCCTGAAAATCCATCATATAGTGGAAGTCCGTCTTTAATAATTTTAGTGTATTTACTTTCTAAACCTTGAATTCGTATTGCATCATTTCCATTGACAGGATTTGTTTTTTGAACAGTGATAACCGAAAGGTCTCCTAGTATGCTTCCAATTCCACCAGGCACAATGCTACTTTCTTCATCCATTTCTTCTTTTCCGAGGACTTCTACTTTAACAGGTAAGTCTTCTATTCGCGCATTGGTTCGGGTACTAGAAATAATTACTTCGTCAAAAACAAGAGGGGATAATTTTGTTGTCATCGACTCTTCCAACTCTGCTTCGGAAAGTTGTATGGTTTTCTTAATATATCCAACGGCAGATAAAATAATTTTATAATCTGATGTGACTGAAAAAATTAAGTTGATGTTACCATTGACATCAGCATTGCCTCCAACATTTTCATGCGGTTGATACGCGGTAAAAAATGGTATGGCAGTATTTGATAAGCTATCTACAACAGTTAGTTGTATTTTATGTATCGGGTTTTGAGCCTGTACTTGAAGCCCTGTAATAAAAATGACTATGATGATCAGAATTCTTTTCATGTATCAAAGGAAACAAGAATACCTATTTAAAACGAATTTATTTGGTTAATTTTAGGCTTGTCGGGACATTAAAGACTGACGCTGACGAAAATATTCGTCCTCTGAAATAAATCCTTTATTCTTAAGCATCTCCAAACTCTCAAGTTGCGGATTCGAATGTACTTGTCCGATAACGTTACCGCTGTTATTACTTTGACTCACAGGTTGAGAGGTAATACGTTTAATTGCGTAAAAGATTATTCCGAATTGAATTAGGACAAAGAGTACGAAAAATAAAATGATGATAAATAAATAATGCATTGATTCTGATAATGATTCGCTGTGCGAGTTTTCTAAATTCAATTGCACAATATAATTGGCTGAATCTGAACGCAATTTTTCAATCTTGTGTTTTCTATTTCCCATCTCAATCAACAAAATTGTTTTTTGATCTTCCAGTTCTTCAGTAACTCCTTCTAAACTGTCAATCTTCGATTGAAACGACTTCTGATAGCGTGTAACTACCTGCTCTTCTGTTTGAGACGTACTGTTTGATTCTTTTCTCGGGCGTTTCGACAAAGCAACATCAGTCGTTAAAAACATAACAACTAATAGTAGTAAAAAGCTCGATTTCTTAAATGACATGAATAGGGGTTGCTTATCGTTTGCAAAGTTACGACCTGAACCGATGCAAGTAAAGAAAAACTTTACTGATTATTGTGTTTTTACCAAGTAATTAGCCACTTTCGCCCCTAGAAAAGCATTATTTTTTATTAAAGCAATGTTTGTAGCTAAACTACTGCCTCCCGTAATCTCTGCAATGCGCTTCAATAAGAAGGGTGTAGTTTCTTTCCCGCTTATCCCAGCCGTTTTAGCTTCAGCAAGTGATTGTTGTATCTTGTTTTCAATTTCAGTAAATGTGATTTCCATTTCTTTAGGTACTGGATTCGCTATTAATACAGATCCGTTAATATGTAAATCCCACTTGACTTTTAATATTTCAGCAATTTCTTCTGCCGAGTCAGATGATAACGGTGATGTATAGCCGCTTTCTCTCGAATAAAAACTTGGAAATTCTTTTTGCGAATAGGTAATAACCGGAACTCCTAATGTTTCTAAATACTCTAAGGTTAATCCAATGTCTAAAATTGATTTTACTCCCGCAGATACAATAGCAACATTAGTATTGCTCATCTCCGTTAAATCGGCTGATATGTCCATCGTTTGTTGCGCATTTCTATGTACGCCACCAATGCCACCTGTAACGAATACTTTTATTCCTGCCATTGAAGCAATGCGCATCGTAGCAGCAACTGTTGTAGCACCTGCTAATTTCTTCGCAATTACATATGGCATGTCGCGTAGGCTCACTTTCCATACATCCTTTGCCTGACCTAAATATTCTAATTGTTCTTCGTTTAATCCAACGCAACATTGTCCATTTAATATGGCTATCGTTGCTGGAATAGCGCCCTGCTCGCGAATAATATTTTCAACTGCTCGTGCTGTTGCGACATTTTGCGGATAGGGCATACCGTGAGAAATTATCGTCGACTCTAATGCAACAATAGGCTTATTGTTTTTTAATGCATCAGCAACTTCAGGATGAATATTTAAGTAGTTATTCATATTAGTTTGGGAATAAACGATAAACTTCTTCTTCTAATTTATCAGGAGTTAAATTGTGTACTATGGTTCCTTTCTGTTGTAATACTAATGCGGCTAAAGTATGTCCGTATCTGATTTTATCTTCTGTCGATTTTTCATGCACAAAGCCATGCACCCAGCCAGCTAATGCCGCATCTCCGGCACCTGTAGTATCAATAACATTTACAGCGGGAGCATGCAATGAAAAATGACTGCTCTTATCGTAAATAGTTGAGCCATTTTCTCCTTGACGTAACCACACATGCTGCACACCTCTGGCCAATAATCCGTTAATCATTCCCTTTAATCCCGGTTCGGATGCTACACTTTGTATCGATGAAAGTTCAACTTCATTTGGAGTAACTAAAAATAGATTCGATAAATCCATTGCGCCTAATTTTTTTGCTTTCGGAATGGATACTGGCTCGATGATACAAGGAATTACATTGTCAGAACAAAATTGAATTAACCACTGAATGCATTCAGGATTCATATTTGTATCTGTGATTATAAGACCTGCATTTTTAAGGACATCAGTTTTTGTTTCTATTAAGGTTGAATTTAACAATGGTTCTAAATCGTTCACAACCGTACCCACAAATAGTTCACCGTCTGTGCCCAATACTGCAGTAAATCTTCCTGTAACACCATCAATGCGAAAAGTATGTTGCATATCAATTCCAGCCTGTGAACATTGTTCGTTCAGCCAATCGCCTTCTTTATCATTACCAAGAATTGTTATGAGTTGAACATTGTGATGTAGCAAGGCAAGATGGTGAGCAATGTTTCTTACAACACCGCCAGCACTTAATTCAAGCTTTGCAGGATTACTAGTCCCTTTTATTGGAGGTTGCAAACAATAAAAGGTCTCATCAACTAAAGAACCTCCAATACATACTATAGGCTTATCCATGTTTATTCGGAATAAGCGACCAAAGTTAGCCGTTAATTACTATTCAAAAAACATATTCTCATGTTTTTCAAAATGTTTTACCTTTATAGCATGGTAAATAAGATACTTATTGCTTTTGCACTCATTTTTTCTGCGCTTACCTCCAAACTAAATGCGCAGAATACTTCTGTAAAAATATTCAGTAGTCCGCTATTGTTTTATAACGAGGATATTTTATCCTACCAGCAGATTATGCATAAGTATCAACGCTACGACGAAATGATGCCTTTCTTTTACGGACCGCTTTGCAACAATAAAGTTGGATTAGAAAAGCGAATCAGCGACGACGATTTTGGATATGATTTATCTATGGTTGGTTCGAAACAAATTAATTCAACTGAATGGTCGATTACCTATCAGAAAATAATTTACGGCACTAAAAAGAATTTCAAAATCAATTGTAAATTAATCAACGATACTTGTCGTATTTATCTCGACGAAACTATTTACAAGAAGATTTTCAAAGATTAATGACTATCATTCATTAAATCGCCAATCGCATTATTGTATTTCGTGCTATAATCAGCTGATGAACCATAATTTGTTTCATCAATATGAATTTCGCCAGCTGTTACTTCTCCTAAGTTCATAAAGTCGACATTCGTTTCAGCAAGTAAAGCAGTGAATACATCTAACTTTTCTTCGTTCACACTTACTACAATTCTGCTCTGTGATTCGCCAAATAAAAACGCATCTTTACGAATATCTTCATCGCACTCAATCTTAAATCCTAATCCGCGAGGCATAGCTGATTCAAGCAAAGTGATAAACAATCCACCATCAGAAACATCATGCGCACTTTCAATCAGGTTTTCTTCAATCAACGATTTAACTACATTCTGCACATCTAGCTCTTCATCTAAATCGATGTAGGGTGCTTGTGAATTTTTTACGTTGCAATAAGAGTATAAATATTCTGATGAGTTAATATCATTACGAGAAGTGCCAATCAAGAAAATAGAATCACCTGCATTCTTAAAATCTAAACTCATGCGCTTACGCTTATCAGGAATAATTCCAACCATCCCAATTGTTGGAGTAGGGAATACAGGTACTTCACCGTGCTCTGATTTCGATTGATTATAGAAACTTACATTTCCTCCTGTTACTGGTGTTTCAAATCTGCGACAAGCTGCACTCATTCCTTTAATCGCATGCACAAATTGCCAGTATACTTCTGGGTTATAAGGATTACCAAAATTCAAACAGTTTGTTACAGCTGATGGTTGTCCGCCTGCACAAATAATATTTCTCGCTGCTTCAGCAACTGCAATTTTACAACCTTCTTCTGCATGCGCATACACATATCTCGAATTACAATCTACTGTTAATGCTAACGCTTTATTCGTATCACGCACATCAACTATCGCAGCATCCGAAGGAGCATTTGTCGTCATGTTAATTGTTCCAACCATCGAGTCATACTGTGTAGTAACCCAACGCTTCGATGCAATGTTCGGGTGACTTACTAAATGATTGATGATAGGTTGAATATCTGATGGCTCATTGATTGAATCAATAGTAAATGCATTGTTTTTTGCTAGGTAAGCAGGCTCTTTGTATTCACGCTCGTAAATAGGAGCACCACCACCAAGCACTAACGCTTCAGCAGGTACGTCAGCAAGTAATTCTCCATGCATCATGAATTTTAATCGGTCACCTTCCGTCACTTCTCCAATTTGCGTGCAGTTCAAGTCCCACTTTTTAAATATGGTTTCTACTTCTTCTTCTCTACCTTTTTCTACTACCACTAGCATACGCTCTTGACTCTCACTTAAAAGAATTTCCCATCCTTTCATATTGCTTTGTCGAGTCGGACATTTATCTAAGTGAATCACCATTCCGTGTTTCCCTTTCGCCGACATTTCAGAGGTAGAACAAATAATTCCTGCAGCACCCATGTCTTGCATGCCAACTACTGCGCCTGTCTTGATAATTTCTAAGGAAGCTTCTAATAATAATTTCTCCATAAAGGGATCTCCCACCTGAACAGATGGTAAATCTTCATGAGAATCTGCGTGTAAGTCGCCAGATGCAAAAGTAGCTCCGTGTATTCCGTCTTTGCCTGTTGATGATCCAACAATATAAACAGGATTGCCAGCACCGTAAGAGATAGCCGAAACTGTTTCGCCTTCTTTCACTAATCCAACCGACATTGCATTCACTAAAATATTTACGTTGTAAGAATCATCAAAAAATACTTCACCACCTACTGTGGGAATTCCGAATGCATTGCCATAATTACCAATTCCTTTTACAACACCTTTCATTAACCATTTTGTGCGAGCTAAATTCGGATTTCCAAATCGCAAAGAGTTTAATTGTGCAATCGGACGAGCGCCCATTGTGAAAATATCACGGTTAATTCCGCCAACACCTGTTGCCGCTCCCTGATAAGGTTCAATAGCCGAAGGGTGATTATGCGATTCAATCTTAAATGCACAAGCTAATCCATCTCCAATGGATACCAGCCCCGCATTTTCTTCTCCCGCTTTCGCCAGCATGTGAGGACCATCTTTTGGCAATGTTTTAAGCCAAACGATAGAATTCTTATATGAGCAGTGTTCCGACCACATCACAGAAAATATACTTAGCTCGGTAAAGTTCGGCGTACGACCTAAAATACTCTTGATTTTTTCAAATTCCTCAGGTAGTAAACCTAATTTCTGGGCTGTTGATACACTGATTTGGTCTTCGGCTGTAGCTGACATATGCTAAATATTAAGGTTAAATAAATATGAGGCAAAAGTAACAAAGTCATTTTTCTTTTTGAAGAGCGGGGCCACTAATTAAACATGATTTATCAAAAAAATAATACGCGGTTGTTCACAACTATATTCGTAAATATTCAATAAAATTCAGAGATAATTCTTATTACCTGCTTCCTTTTTTTATTTTTGACCTATGCTCGAATTCATCCTTTCGCTGGCAATTATTGCGTTTGCTATCTTTTTAATCGATAGGATACCTGTATTTCAACATCAGAAAATAAATACGGGTACGTTCAAAATTATTTTTCTGGTGAAATTAGTTGCCGGCTTTTTACTGTACCTGATTTATACCCGTTACTATACTGATCGTGCTACTGCAGATATATTCCGTTACTTCGATGATGCAGATATAATGTATCAGTCTCTCTTTACTCATCCTTACGATTATTTACGAATGTTAACGGGTTATGATTCGGCAAGTCCCGATCTGCAGCATTACTACGATGCAATGCGTAATTGGTACAATACCGATATGGTTTTTAATGACACACGAACCATGATTCGCTTCAGTGCATTTCTGAAATTGTTTTCACTTGGCACCTATTACCCGCATGCTGTTGTCATGTGTTTTTTATCGTTATGCGGATTAACAGCACTCTATCGTTTTTTTACATCTTTCATCGAAGGAAAAGAGTTAGTTTTACTAGTGGCTGTTTTTTTAATGCCCTCAACACTTATTTGGACAAGCGGTTTGATCAAGGAAGCATTCTTGATTTTTTCTTTAGGGATGTTACTTAACACATTGTATAATCTGATAGAAAAAAAGGAAGTGACACGCAGAAATTTTTGGCAGTTGATAATTTTTTTATGTTGTTTGTTCTTTATTAAGCCTTATATCATTTTCCTACTTGTTCCTTGCATTGCTAGTTGGATGCTATTAAAAAATAACGCTAATACGCAGTTTTTAAAAGTGGTTGCCGTTTATTTTGTATACGGATGTTTGGTTGTTTTTACAGCTGAATTTTTATTTGGAAAACGTATTCCTAAATTGCTTTTAGACAAGCAAACAGAGTTTTTTCATGTCGCTGATCGTGATCATGCGAATAGTTTAATTCAAATACCTCCACTAACCAATGCTTATTCCTCATTAATTGTTAATGCTCCTAATGCAATTAAGAATGTAATATTTCGTCCCTCTTTGTTTGAAGTAAAAAATCCTTTAATTTTATTAGCCGCAATAGAGAATTTGATTATTACAATCTCACTTTTATTTAGTTTGTATTTTGTATTCAAATCGAAATTTAAAATCGCCTCCTATTGGGTTCTGATAGCATTCTTTTTCTGTATGACTATTTTTGTTTTAACTGGATTGGTAACTCCGATATTAGGAGCAATTGTAAGATATAAAGTGCCTGCTTTACCATTTTTCCTTTTTGTAATCATTAGTTATTTGCCCGAAATTAATTTAGGCAACTCAATAAGTAATTTAATAAAGAAGAACTGATGGGAATACTGCTAGCCTTATTTTATGCTTTGATTATTGCTTATTGTATTTATCGTTTTGAAACGCTCAGGCCAAAGAATATGCAATGGGAAATTCCTGCAGTTTACTTTTTGGCAAAGTGTATTGTTGGAATTGGTCTAGGTCTGTTTTATTTAAAGTATTATGGTGCTGGTGATACCTATGGTTATTTCAGCGACTCCGGACATTTATTTTCGACGTTATTTAATGAACCAAAGCAGTTTTTAAAAATTATGCTTGGCTATCATTTAGATAGTCCAGATACTGCACGAAATGTTGCTTCTTTGCACACATGGGTAGATAGTGGTTTCGATGAGTATTACAATGATGCAAAATCACTCGTTAAGTTAAATACGATTTTTCGATTTGTTTCTTTCGGCCATTACGAAGTGCATGTGGTTTTGATGGCATTTTTGGCATATATCGGATTGCTATTATTGTATAATGTGTTTTTAAAAGATAGCGTTCCGAATAATAAAGGTGCATGGCTGATTTTACTTTTTATTTTTATAATTCCTTCTCATTTTATTTGGAGTTCTGGACTTATGAAGGAGCCATTAATCTTATTTGTGTTTGCTGTTTTACTATACCTGACAAATATTACAACACAGGAAATGCGCATTAGGTACATACCTTATTTTATTGGTATAGTGATTATCTTTTGTTTCATTAAAATTTATTTATTGTTCATTATGCTGCCAGGCATTCTCGCTATTTATAGTTTTCGATTTAAAAAACCATCGATTCAAATTTTGATGTTGGGAGTGTTTTATTTTGTTGCTATTTCTAGTGTCTTATTATTAGGAAAGTTTAATTCAAATTTCGATTTGCCTGCTTTGATGTTTGGAAAGCAGTTGAATACTTATCGTTTCGCAGTGTTTATGAATGCAGGTAGTCTCGTGCAACCAATTTCTTTTGCACCATCAGTAACTAGTTTTTTAAAACATTTTCCAGAAGCATCTTGGTATGCATTTTTTCATCCTACTTTATCAGAGTTGAAAGAATGGTGGTTCTTTCCTTTTTCATTTGAATCATGGATAATCATTTTCTTCTTCATATTGAATATTGTACTAGATAAAGGCAAAATGTATTTTAATTCTTCGTTTTGTGTATTGTCGTTGATTATTGCAGTGATGTTACTAGCTTTAGTTGGATTTACTAACCCTGTGTTGGGTAATATCGTGCGCTACCGAATGATTGCAATGCTTGTTTTAATTCTTTCTTCTGGTTCAACATTAATCAAGTTGCTTAATCAGAAATATATCAGTAACACAAATGAAAAAATCGAATTATGAGTTTATTCAGAAAGAAAAATATTCATCATATACTGAAATCTGTTGAAAGCAACGAAGGACAGTTGGCACTTAAAAAGCATTTGCGTGTTCGCGACTTAACAGCATTCGGAATTGCTGCAATTATCGGAGCAGGTATTTTTAGTACAATTGGTCAAGCTTCTGCATCGGGTGGGCCAGGAGTGATTTTTCTTTTTGTGTTTACTGCTATCGCTTGCGGGTTCGCAGCTTTTTGTTATGCGGAATTTGCAAGTATGGTTCCAGTAAGTGGTTCTGCATATACGTATTCATATGTTGCTTTCGGCGAGTTGTTCGCTTGGATTATCGGATGGGCACTCATTATGGAATACGCCATTGGAAATATTGTCGTAGCTATTTCGTGGTCTGGTTATTTCGCTTCTTTACTTGAGCATATTCATCTTCCTTTCCTTGGTTTGCAAAATGGTATTCATCTTCCTGAATGGTCGGGCATCGATTATTTCTCTGCTAAACGAGCATACGAAGCTGCTCTGGCTAATTCAGTTGATGTTTCGTTAGTACAATCCGAAGGATATCTTGCATGGATAGGCGCACCTGTTATAGCAGGAGTAAAATTGATTTTAGATATTCCAGCTTTAATAATTAATGTTTTAATCACCTGGCTTGTTTATCGCGGAATTAAAGAAACGCGCAACGCATCAAATATTATGGTTGTGATTAAGCTTGCTGTAGTAGTGCTGGTAATTGGTTGCGGATTTTTCTATGTCAATACTGCAAACTGGTCGCCGTTTATGCCCGAAGGATTAGGAGGTATACTTGCTGGTGTATCAGCTGTTTTCTTTGCTTATATTGGCTTTGATGCGATATCAACAACTGCGGAAGAATGTCATGATCCTCAACGCGATTTACCTCGTGGAATGATGTACTCTATTATTATTTGTACTGTGTTATATGTGCTTATCGCACTCGTTTTAACGGGAATGGTGAATTATAAAAAATTAGGTGTTAATGATCCACTTGCCTTTGCATTTAGTGAGGTAGGATTAAATTGGATCAGTGGAATAATTGCAATTAGTGCAGTGGTCGCGATGGCAAGTGTATTACTGGTATTTCAAATGGGGCAACCTCGCATTTGGATGAGTATGAGTCGCGATGGTTTATTACCTAAACGTTTTGCAGCAATTCATCCTAAATTTGGAACACCGGGATTTTCTACAATTGTCACTGGTGTTTTAGTCGGTGTGCCTATTTTATTTATTGATATGAATACAGTTGTAGATCTTTGCTCTATAGGAACCTTGTTCGCTTTTATTCTTGTTTGTGGCGGTGTGCTCATGTTGCAAAACAATAGAGATTTACCTCGTAAGTTTAAAGTTCCTTACATCAACGGAAAAATAGTAGTACCGGTTTTATTTATTGTACTTACTACATATCTTTTCAAGTACCAGTCAGGTTGGTTTAATGAAAATGTTAATCCGTTTGTGAATACTGATACGATTCCAATGTTTATTTTCTTCGTTGTTTTTTTAATCATGGCCATCGCTTCTATTTTGAAAAATCTTTCGTTGATACCTGTACTCGGAATATTAACTTGTCTTTATCTTATGGCGCAAATTCATGTCAAAAACTGGATTGGCTTTACTATTTGGTTAATCATCGGATTGGTTATTTATTTTTCTTATAGTTATCATAATAGTAAATTAAATGCAACTAGCTTTGCAAAATAAATTATAAAAATATGTCTATCGCATTAATCACTGGAGCTACTTCAGGTTTTGGAAAAGCTACCGCAATACGTTTTGCAGAGCATGGATACAATGTAATTATTACAGGTAGAAGACAAGATCGTTTAAACGAACTTGAAGACTATGTAAAAGAAAATTTTGAGGTCGATGTGCTAACCCTATGTTTTGATGTTCGCAATCGCGAGGAAACAATCAATGAGCTAAATGCAATTCCGCACGATTGGAAAGATGTTACTGTGTTAGTCAATAATGCAGGACTAGCAGCGGGACTTTCAACTATTCAAGATGGTGATATCGACGATTGGGAAACAATGATTGATACCAATTTAAAAGGCTTGTTGTATGTAACGCGTACTGTCTCTCCTTGGATGATTAAAAACAACAAAGGACATATCATCAATATCGGCTCTATCGCAGGTAAAGATGTTTATCCGAAAGGCAATGTTTATTGTGCAACCAAATTTGCTGTTGGTGCATTAAGTCAAGCTATGCGCATTGATATGTTGCCGCATGGCATTCGAGTTACAGCTATCCATCCAGGTGCAGCAGAAACAGAATTTTCACTAGTGCGCTATCACGGTGATGCAGAAAAAGCAAAGAATGTGTATGCAGGTTATGAACCTTTAATCGCAGATGATATTGCCGACATCGCTTACTTTGCTGTTAGTCGACCAGCCCATGTTGTATTGAATGAAATTGTAGTAACACCAACTGCGCAAGCTGCTCCAGCCTACTGGCACAAACAACTGTAATTTACTTTTTATTTGGTGGGGGTAGTCGACTAATTAATTGAAGTGACTGCTTAGGATCAACGCCTTGTTTCGTCGCCTGATCAATGGCATGATATAAAACAGTTCTTGCTTCATCGTATTTTTCATTTCGATAATATAAACAAGCAAGGGTGTAATTGTTTTTATAAGTATCCATTAATGATACCGCTTTCAGCGACCAGCCCTCTGCGCGACGTAATAAATCTTTGTCGTATGCCTTCTCAAAAATATTGTAAGCCACATCATTTAATCGGCGATAATCATTAGTAGCATATTTGACAACAAACGAATCTACATTGTGAAAATACCCTTCCCAATCACCTTTCATCTTCATTTTATTCAAATCAGCAAAGGCAATAATTTTCTCTGCTAAATCAATTTCACTAGCACGCAATTTCTGCTGAATTGATAAATAGCCATTACTATCTACCATTTGAACTTTACTCATCAAGGCATTGATGTATAATCCCATGATTTTATTATCGATGGAGTCGGCTGTGTATTTGGCAGCATAATCAATTCGATGGTCTAAAATCAATTTCATACATGGTTGCTCAATGTCTTTGTAAAGCTCATACATCATTTTCCAGCTATAGGTAGCCGTTAGTTTGTCTTCTGGTATTATAGTCAGGTAATTATTAATCAACGACTGATTATCCATTCCTGCACGATCAACCATTTTAAAGTATTCATAGGTCTGCTGAGGGGATAATTTTCCATCTCTATATTTATATACAAATGTTCTGAGTTGTTTTGTGCTATCTAGCGCGTCTTTTCCAATCTGTATAAAATCTTGTGCATCTTTTTTTCCAGTTACTCTATGAAGCATTTCTCCTTGTGCATTCATAAATAATAACACAGGAAAACTCTTTGCACGAATTGTTTTTTGATTTAGATTTTTTCCTTCTTTCTCTAAATCCATTTTAATACAAATGAAATTTTCATTGTAAAAATTACCGACAGCCTCCGTAATTAATACGCTATCTTTCATGTACTCGCAAAAGTGACACCAGGTAGCATAGCCAAATAAAAAAACGGGTTTCTTTTCAGCAGCACTTTTTTGTAAAGCCTGCTCGTAAGAAATATCTTGAAATTGTAATCCTTTTTTTTGTGCATCTGCTTTATACAAACATAAAATCAAAAATAAAAACACCAGGCTATTCTTCATATTATATTGACTTATCGTGTGGGTATTTCTGAGGTATTATTAGTGGGCACTAAACAGTAGGGCACGTACCAGCGTTTTTCGGCAATTCTATTTTCATTGCTAACAACATTACCTTCGCAATCTAAAAATTCATTTTTTTTATTTCTGAAGAGCATGAAAAATTCTCCCGCTAATATCCCATTTAAAACTAACTCTTTTATTTCATCATCCGATTTGTCTTTGTATCCTATGCCATAGGCAATTCCTAAATCATTATTTAGCAAATCCATCTGACAAGACATAGAATCTTGAAGTGCATTGTCTTCTTTTATGCTTTTATAAAAATGGACCTTATTACTTTCTTCATGCATTTGTCCAACTCTTCTTGCTTTTTTATCTCCAATATGTTTGGCGCTTAAAGCCATCCATAAAGCATGACGATAAGCATCTGCTTGTCCACCATGAATTAAACTATCAATTTTATTTTCTGTCATCTTTAATCGGACATCACTTCGCACTGCAGGAATGATTTTCTTTACTTTTTTAGCTGCTCTCGGATGAAACATTGCCCAGTGTTTTTCTTTACTAGACAAATCGCTATAGTGCACGTCGTTATTTTGTGCAGCTGTACGCAAACTGAAACCGGATACTAGCAGAAGTATTACAATTATCCTCATTTAGAAGAGTAAAACGAAAGTGCTTTCCCTAAGGCAAAAGATAAAAACTGCAATTGTTCTTGCTTGTTGTCAATTTCGCCAGCTAAACTTACCCTAAAGCGATCCCATAATAATTCATCCGCATCTGGGGAAGGAATACAATAATATTCCGGTGCGCCTCTCAATCGTGAATAAGCAATAATCATCGCACAAGGTTTTAGCTCTGTTGGGCGATACAATCCTTTCAAAACCATTTTGCGTTCGCCATACTCGTATTCTTTCAAATCAACAATGCGGTAGCCTGGCTTCAATGGTAATCCCATCTGTAAATACATTTTGTAACCTGTGGTAGCCATGTTGAATTCTTCGTCTGTTGTAGGGCTAACACTTTGACATTTTCCTTGATATGACAAGAATAAAAGTGTAAATAGAAATAATAACTTTTTCATTTGATTTTATTTGTTGCAAATTTAATAATTCAGTTTTAGTAATAACGTATTTTACTCAAACAAGGTATGTAGTTTTTGATAGGCGTCGGAGGTTTCCTTTTTTAGCTTATTGATAATCTCTTCACAGGATGCGGTTTTGTCAATTAATGCACTACTTTGTCCTGCACTCCAAATGGAGTTGTAATTACCCGGTTGTATCGCTTTCTCTAACTTTTTCATTCCTCGAAATTGCGTAATCATCTTAAACCATTTTTTGGTCGTCGGATTTTTATTCATCCAGCGCTCAATAAAATTTTGTTTTAATCCAATACGCTTTACATAGTCTGTATTAATTACCGAACATGGTGTGCCCGATAATCGCTCCGTCATAACGATATCGTCTATACCCGCATCAATAATCGCTTGCTTGTATTCATTACTCACCGTAGCTTCATCGCAGGTAATAAAATGTGTTCCGATGCTTATTCCCGCAGCTCCTAAACTTAATGCTGCTAATATTCCTTGACCGTCTGCAATTCCTCCTGCCATCACTACAGGAATGGTTGGAAATTCTTTTCGCAAAACCGGAATTAATACTGTTGCTGGGTGAGGACCTGCATGTCCGCCAGCCCCTGAACATACTGCAATAAATCCATCTGCTCCTAACGATGCACATTTACGAGCATGTTCCATGTTTGTAACATCGCAATAAACTTTTCCTCCATAACGATGCGCGCCTTCAATCACTTCTTTCGGATTTCCTAAGCTCGTGATAAAAAAAGGCACTTCTTCTTCTAAGCAAATAGCAAGGTGTTTTTTATACAGTGCATTCGTTTGCTGAACGATTAAATTAACTCCGTAATTTCCACTGTTATTATTTTCTAATCGATATGTTTTTAATTCTGATAAAATACTTTTTAATTCACCTTCATTTCTGTAATTCAAGCTTGGGAAAACACCCAAAATTTTATTTCGAATAGCCGCTTTTATCATTGCCTCATTTGAAACTAAAAACATTGGAGCCATAATCATCGGAAAGTCTATTCCTGCCTGTTCACAAAGTACTGTATTCATTTTCTTCATCACGTATATTGGCTCTTTGACGTTTGTCTGCTATATTTGACATAAAGCTAAAAAAAATACTAATGGAAGTAACTTGTTTGTTTGATTTAATTGATCGTTATGAAGAGCGCTATGCTTTTAAAGACGATTCGTTGGTGAATAAAATTAACGGTGAATGGGTAAAGCATTCAGCTCCCGAATTTATAAATACTGTACGTAATGTTAGTTACGGGTTGCTAAATATCGGAATGCAAAAAGGCGATACGTTTGCCACCCTAAGTAATAATCGCCCCGAATGGAATTTCGTCGATTTAGGTGCTATGTGCATTGGAGGAATTCATGTTCCTGTGTATACGAATCTTTCTGCAAATGATTTACAATTTATCATCAAAGATGCAGGCATCAAATTCATCTTCGTTTCCAATCAAGAGATGTATGATAAAGCTCAGGAAGCAATCAAAGGATTTGATCAGGTGAAAGCTGTTTTTTCTTTTGATGATTTAAACGGCGTTAGAAGTTGGAAAGAAATAGTTGAAGCAGGTAAAAATAATCCCGCACCTGATAAGGTAAATGAAATTAAAGCAACTATTTCATCAAACGATTTAGCAACCTTGCTTTATACTAGCGGGACTACTGGTGTGCCAAAGGGTGTTATGCTCTCGCATAATAATATCGTAAGTCAGTTAATCGCAGCACAAAATCTAGCTCCTGTTAATGCACATAGTCGTGCTCTTAGTTTTTTACCGCTTAATCACGTCTACGAACGCGTACTAACTTACTTGTATTTCTATTTAGGAGTTTCTATTTGGTATGCTGAGAGTATCGAAAAGGTCGCAGATAATTTAAAGGAAGTGCAACCTGAAATTTTTGGTTGTGTTCCTCGTTTATTTGAAAAAGTATATGATAAAATTGTTGCGAAAGGAAATGATTTAACAGGTATAAAACGCAAACTTTTTTACTGGGCACTCGAACTTGGATTGCATTATGAAACGAATGGGAAAAATGGCTGGTGGTATGAGTTTCAACTAGGTATTGCACGAAAATTAATTTTCAGTAAGTGGCAGGAAGCATTAGGTGGAAAAGTAAAAGCTGCAATTTCTGGTGGTGCTGCATTACAACCACGACTGGCACGTGTATTCTGGGCTGCACAAATCCCAATCTTAGAAGGCTATGGCTTGACAGAAACGAGTCCTGTTGTTGCAGTGAATACTTTAGATCCCGGCGGACTTAAATTCGGAACAGTTGGAAAGTTATTAGATAAGGTAACGGTGCGCATAGCCGAAGATGGAGAAATATTGTGTAAAGGTCCTAATTTAATGTTGGGCTATTATAACCGTCCCGATTTAACAGCAGAAGTAATTGATGCGGAGGGCTGGTTTCATACAGGTGATATTGGGATGTTTGAAGACGGTGTTTATTTGAAAATAACTGATCGTAAAAAAGAAATTTTCAAAACATCTGGTGGTAAATACATTGTTCCGCAGGCGACAGAAAATAAATTAAAAGAATCACGTTTTATTGAACAAGTGATGGTAATTGGTGAAGGACAAAAATTTGCTGCTGCATTCATCGTTCCTGCTGTTCCATTTATTACTGAATGGGCATCACGCAAAGGAATTACGTTGCCATCTAGTCGTGAAGAGATTTGTAAAAACGAAGCCGTTATTCAGCGAATTCAAAAAGAAATTGATGCTGTAAATGCTACTCTTGGGAATTTTGAAGCAATTAAAAAGTTTGCCCTTTTATCTCGTGAATGGACAGTGGAAGGAGGGGAGTTATCTCCTAAACTAAGTCTGAAACGCAGAGTGATTCTAAGTGAAAATCAATCAGCGTTTAATCAGATTTATAGCGAATAATTTATTGGTTGCTGAGCATAGCACGATAACGAGCTGCCTCTGCAGAATTGCCTTGCGCTTGATAAGTATCGACTAATACTCCAATACTTTTGCGTGCCTTCGGATTTAACGCAAGTGCTTTACTAGCGTATTCGATTGCCTGATTATAGTTTTTATTTACGAAGCTCATCGCAGCAATATTTTCGACAATCATCATATTGTTTGATTCAATCTGATAACCCATTTTCAAATAGTATAAACACGAATCGACTTCGTTTTTACCTGCGTGTAATGATGCACAGTTGTTAATTGCCATTACATTTTCTGGTCCGAAGAAAATACTTTTTCGATATTCATCAATCGCCAAATTTACATTCCCAACACTCGATGCTTGCAGTCCTTTGTTGTAAAATAAATTCGAAATATTTTGTAATAACGATTTTTCCTTCGGAGTAATTTTTAACGCCATCTGATAATAGTAAAATGCGCTATCATGATTTCGTTGTCCTTCGTAAAGCACCGCAAGGTTATTCATCGAATTCGTATAAACATTGTTTAGCGCAATCGATTTTTTGTAAGCGCTTATTGCGTTGAGTGTATCACCATTTAATGAATAACATAATCCAGTGTTGTAGAGCGTTTGAAAATTATCTGGCAATATTTCTAAGCTGCGTTCAAAATGTGATATTGCTTTTTTGATGTATTCATTACGCTGATTCACATCTGCTGTCTTGCCAAATAAACTTAAATATTCAGAGGCTAGACTGTAATGCGTTCTTGCGCTATTCGGAGAGGCTTTTACGCTACTTTCAAATAGCGTAATATTGTTTTTCCAGTCGCTAGAACGCGCCATCGTCATTCCTGAAAAAAGAATAACAATACCAATTATAATTTTATAGCTGTTTGATTTTTTTAAGGCATGGTCAGTGTTTGCTTCCGATTTTGTAAACTGAATTGCATAGTTTGCAACTAAAACTGCGAATGCAAATGAAGGGACAAACAAAAAGCGTTCACCCATAGTACAACCAGTAGTAAATAATAAATTATTGGTCGGCAAAGAGGTGATTAAAAAGAAAAGAGTAAAAAATGAAATCATTGGATTTTTCTTCCATTGATAAATGCTCAAGCCAATCAAGCCAAGATAAATTATTACCGATATCCATGGCAATGCTTGCGTCCAGCTGGCAACAGGGATTTGATTGAACGAATAGTCCCATACTAACGGCCATGGAGTAACCAATAGTTTAACATAATAAAACGATATAACTGCTTTTGTAGCCGATAATTCTCCAATTCCATTGCTTACATTCAGAATATTAGATAGTGCTGGTACATCACGAACAATTATTCCGTTGCTGGTGCATAAATGTCGTGCGCCTAAATAGAACAATGCTGCTATTAGTAGGGGAGTAGTTAGCAGTAAATTATTTTTGATGGAGCGATCCTTCATCATTAAATTCCATAATGGAATGATTGCAAGAAAAACAATTCCGCTTTCCTTCGACATACAGCTTAAGATAAAGAATACTGTTCCTAATAGGATTGATTTATAATTGATGTTTTCGTTTTCTTTAAAATTCAGCAGCGTCTTCCAGGCTAAAAATCCAAATAATGCTGCCAGCAATTCATCACGACCTTTAACGCTCGAAACAACTTCGGTATGGATAGGATGGGCAGCATAGATTAGTACGATGAGGCCGGGGAATAAGGCGTTGGTGTTCGGAATTAATTTCAATAGCAGACTAAAAACGAGTTGTAGTAATACAATATAAAGCACTACATTCATTAAATGTCGCATGCTTGCATTGTTCCCGAAAAATGAATTCTCTATTGCAAATGAGCTTAACATAACAGGGCGATAGGGGAGCGTTCCGATGTCACTCTTGGTGCCACTTGTAAAAATTGAGGTGATAGACGATATTCCATTTTGCACTTTCTCATTCTTCACCACAAATAAATCATCGTCTAGTGTATAATCAAATCCAACACTGGCTCCATAAAGTACCAACCCCAAAATAACGAGCACAATGCGTATCCATTTAATTGACGAAGCTTGTTCGTTGTTAGTGGATTTATTTTTTGAGGTGGGTTTTTGTTTTTGCATGGAAGAATCAAATTAATGTGATAAAATTAATCATAAAACAAAAAAGCATCCCGTGGATTTACGAGATGCTTTTAACAATTCATTTTTATAAATTAAATATTCCCTTGCCCTAATAGCACAATCGGATTTTCTAATAATGCTTTTAATGTGTTTAAGAATTTAGATCCTACAACACCATCTACCACGCGGTGATCGCAGCTTAATGTTACTTTCATTACATTGCCCGGTTGTACAATTCCGTTCTTCACCACCGGCACTTGCTTAATACCACCAACCGCTAAAATACAAGCATCTGGCGGATTTATAATCGCAGTGAACTCTTCTATGTTAAACATACCTAAGTTAGAAATCGTAAACGTGTTTCCTTCCCAATCTGCAGGTTGTAATTTTTTATCCTTCGCTTTTTGTGAGAAGCCTTTTACTTCAGTAGAAATCTGTGTTAACGTTTTGCTATCTGCATAACGCACTACCGGTACTAATAAACCATCTTCTACAGCTACTGCAACACCGATATTAATATGGTTGTTATAACGGATTCTGTCATCTAACCACGATGAATTTACTGTTGGGTGCTGACGTAATGAACTAGCCACCGCCTTAACGATAAAATCGTTGAATGATATTTTAACAGATGCCACCTGATTAACACTTTCACGAGCCGCAATCAATGCGTCCATGTCAATGTCCATAGTTAAATAAAAATGTGGAGCTGTAAATTTACTTTCAGATAAACGACGTGCAATTGTTTTACGCATTTGCGATACCGCTACTTCTGAATAGCTTTCAGAGGTAACTGCATTCGGAGCAAAAGCAGCAGTTTGTACAAACGTACCTGGCTTAAACCACTCGATATCGCGCTTTACGATACGTCCATGGTCGCCACTGCCTTTTAACATACTTAAGTCGATGCCTTTTTCAGTTGCTAAGCGCTTTGCTAACGGTGATGCCTTAGTGCGATCGTCAGAAGAAGACGATGCCACAGGTGCAGCTACAGGCGCCGCTACAGGAGCAGGATCTGGTTTTGGTGCTTCTACCTTTGGAGCAGGAGCAGCCTTTACTTCTTCTGCAGGTTTTGATGCAGCGGGAGATTTTGCTAATTCAGTTTCTAATAATGCTTTATAATCTTCTCCTTCTTTTCCTACAATAGCTAATATACCATCAATGGCAACAGACTTTCCTTCTTCCACACCTAAATATAAAACAGTACCGTTGTGATACGATTCGTATTCCATTGTTGCTTTATCTGTTTCTACTTCTGCAACTAATTCTCCGCTCTTTACTTTATCTCCAACTTTCTTATGCCATTTTACTACAACACCTTCGGTCATAGTGTCACTCATCTTCGGCATTCTTACTATTTCAGCCATCTTGCTTTTTTATTTTCGGTAATTCGTGTACGTTATGATTTAATTATTCAATGATGTAAGGGTAATCAGCTTGATCATATACATCTTTGTAAAGTTCTG